>JAURXE010000163.1 GCA_030654635.1 Pseudomonas sp. | reverse complement strand
TCCATCACCAGCACGGCGTAATTATCGCCGTGGCGCCGCTGGGTAGCAGCCGCCGCTTTCAGTTCTTCATTCATGGCGCGGCGGTTGCGCGCACCTGTCAGCGGGTCGAGCACCGACAATAGTTGCAACTGGTCGCGCTGGTTATGGCTGCGGTAGGCGAAGACGAAACTCATAAAGCTGGCCATCAGGCTGGTGACCAGAAAAGACACCATCTGATAGTGGCTCTCGAACACCGTGCCCGGCACGCTCAGGGCATAGCCGATCAGGGTGCTCAGCACCAGCAGCATGGCCAGCAACGCCTTGCCCGGCGAGACCATAAAGAAGTTGAACAGAATCAGCGGATAGATCCAGAACAGTCCGTTGATTCCCAGCTTGATGGTAATCAGGGTCGCCGCTGCAGAAAAGATCACCGATACCGCAATGCCAGGTTTGACCGTATCACCGCTGCGCCAGGCATAAAGCACCGCAGCAATGGTCGAGCCGACGATGACGACGTCGGCGACGCCCACCACATAGTTACCCTCCAGCAGCCGGTAAACCGCATAGGGTGAAATGCCGAACACGCCCAGTGCGCCCATCAAACTCAGAATGGACAACTGGAAGTCGGTGCGCAGACGCCTAAGCAATCGCGAATTTCGCATGGTGATGGGCGCTTCTTATGATTGTTATGGGCTAAGCATGCAGAGCATAGCCCTGCACTGGCAAGCAGAAAGCTTGAGTGAGCTGTCAGCTAATCCGCCGCAGGCGTGGTGCCGTGAGACTTTGCCGATATTTTTGTCGCGGTGTCCGCGTTTATAATGGTCAGCTGGCACCCGTGGCGCGGGCTTAACAGGCTTCCCTTGGGTGTTATTCTGCGTTGCACGCTGGCTGCACGGCCAAGTGCTGGTTCGTCGTCCGGCCATTTCCCCATCATTTATTTGAGTTCGTTATGAAAAAATCAGTAAGGATTGCTGTTGGCTTAGCTGTGGTTGCCGGCGTGGCCAGTACCGCAGGTGCTTGGTACACCGGTCAACAACTGGAACCGATCTTGGCCAGCTCAATTGCACAGGCCAACCAGCAACTTAAAGGCCTGACACCGGGCCTGGGCCTGGATGTCACGGTTGAACTGGTATCGCTGGAGCGCGGCGTGCTCAGCAGCACCGCCCACTACCGAGTTAAAGCCAAGGGTGATCTGACCACCACGGGCGATGAGAGCAAAGCCATCGATGATGAGCTGTTGTTTGTTGACCGCATCGAGCATGGGCCTTTCCCGCTGTCGCGGCTGATGCGTTTGAAGCTGATGCCGGTGCTGAGCCAAAGCAACTTTGCACTGGAAAACAACCCGCTGGTGGCCAAGTGGTTTAGCGCCAGCCAAGGCGTCTCGCCACTCACTGGCCACGCCAGCATTGGTTATACCGGTAACGTCAACAGCAGCCTGAAGTTGCAGCCGCTGGAGTTCAGCGAAGAGGGTTCGAGCCTGAAGTTCTCCGGCCTGAACCTCAATGCGCAGGTTGCTGCGGGGCAAAAAAGCTTCAAGCTTGACGGCGACATGGACAGCCTGGCGCTGGTCGGCCCCGACCACACCCGCATCGAACTGCAAGGCTTGAGCCTGCGCAATGATTCGAATCTGGGTGAGTCCGGCCTGTACCTAGGCACCAGCGAAAGCACGCTTAAGCAGGTGCAGGTGCTGATAGCCGAACAACCGCCGCTGTTGATCAACGACATGCTGCAAACCGGCAAGCTCGATGAAGACAAGTCCGGCGTGTTCGGCAGTTTCACCTACGGCATCGGCATGCTGAATTTTGCCGGCAAAGACCTCGGCGCCCTAGACGTGGCCGGTAGCGTGAAGAACCTCGACACCCTGGCGATCAAAGATCTGTCCGAGATGTACAAGCAACTCATCACTAATCTGGATGCCAGTCACTACGACGCCAGCAACCCGGACTTCAGTCTGAATGCCGAGCAGAAAGCCAAGCTGGAGACGGACCTCGGCAACTTGCTGGCCGCCAAGCCGGTGTTGGCGCTGGACAAGTTCGCGTTCAAAACCGCCAATGGTCAAAGCAGCCTCAGCCTTAGTGTTGGCCTGAACAAGCCAAGCTCCTTCGACTTGCCGCCGGATGCCCTGGCGATGCAAAGCATTGCCAGCCTGGATGCCCATTTGCAGGTCTCCAAGCCGATGATCAAGGACGTGGTTCTCAGCCAAGCGGCCCTCGATCCAAGCGCTGACCCAGAAGCCGCCAAGCAGCAAGCCGAGCAGATGTCAGAGATGGCCGGGATGATGGCGGTGGGTACGCAGATGGCCACCGTTGACGGTGACAACATCGTGGCCAGCCTCAAATACGCCGACGGCCAAGTCGACCTGAACGGGCGCAAAATGCCCCTCGAAGAGTTTATGGCCATGAGCATGGGCATGGCCGGCGGTATGGGTGGCGGCATGCCACAAGCCAGCCTCGACGATGAAAGCAGCCAAGGCTACGCCGAAGACTCGGCTGGCGAAGCGCAAGACGACAGCGCGACCCAGACCGAATAAAGCCCTGGCTTCACGGTTGCCAAAACCAACGACGGCCCAGCGGGAATCTCCCGCTGGGCCGTCGTCGTTTCAGGCTGGTAGTTTCGGCGGTCGTTGCTGCTGGGCGTTAAACGCTAGAATGGCGGCGACTGCGAACGCAGCAACCTCCCTATTAAGTGAGTGGCGTCGATGACCCGGCTTGAACTGCACACCGAACGTCTATTGTTGCGCACTTGGCAACCGGCCGACTTGCCGGGCTTTGCCGCGCTGAATGCCGACCCGCAGGTGATGCGGCATTTTCCCAGCGTGATGAGCCGGGCGCAGAGCGATGTCATGGCGCGGCGCATGCAGGCGCATTTTGCCCAGCACGGCTTTGGTTATTGGGTGCTGGAGCGCCGCGAGCAGCCGGGGCTGATCGGCGTGCTGGGCCTGCAGCAGGTGAACTTCGAGGCGGCGTTTACTCCGGCGGTGGAGATCGGCTGGCGGCTGCAACAGGCCCATTGGCGTCAGGGCTATGCCTTGGAAGCCGCCCGCGCGGTGATGGCCTTTGCCTTCGAACAGGTGCACTTGCAGCAGCTGCTGGCCTTTACCGTGCCGGCCAACTTGCCCTCCCAGGCCTTGATGCAGCGCCTGGGCATGCAGCGCGATCCGGCCGATGATTTCGAACATCCGTTACTGCCCGAGGGTCATCCGCTGCGCCGCCATCTGCTGTATCGATTGAGCCGTGACAGCTGGCTGGAGCAACAACATGACGGTTGAACAGCAGGTCCGCGCCTATCACCAGCTGAGCATGCATCAGCCGGAAAACTTTGCGCCAGGGCCCGGTCAGTTGGAGTGGACGACCCAGCCGGCGGCGTTTCGCCGTTATGCCGGCGCGCGGCTGATTGAGCTGCAACGCCGGTCTCTGGAGCAATCCGTCGACTATGACGCGGTGTTCGCCACGCCGCTGGGCGAGCCGGCGCCGCTCAATCCCGCCAGCGTCGCGCAACTGCTGTACGACAGCCTGGCGCTGTCGGCCTGGAAGGAATCCGGCGGCAGTCGCTGGGCGCTGCGGGTCAATCCGTCCTCAGGTAATTTGCACCCGACAGAAGCCTATCTGCTGCTGCCTGCGGGTGCGGTCGAAGAGGCCGCGCTGCTGGTGCATTACGCCCCGGATAAGCATGGCCTGGAGGTGCGGGCCGAGTTGCCGGCCGCCTTGGCCGATCAGCTGAGCGCGAGCTTGCCAGCAGGCGGTGTGCTGCTGGCGCTGAGCAGCATCGGCTGGCGCGAAGCCTGGAAGTATGGCGAGCGCAGCTATAGGTATTGCCAGCATGACTTGGGCCACGCCCAGGCCGCGCTGGCGATTGCCGCCAGTGCTCTGGGCTGGCAGGTACGCCTGTTAAGTGGCGTGGCGGCTGCGCAGTTGGATGGCGTGTTCGGGCTGGATCGCGACGGCTTCAGCGAGGCCGAACAGATCGATTGCCTGCTGTGGATAGGTCCAGCCCAAGCCGCCGAGTTCGCCCTGTCGACGCAACTGCTCAAGGGACTGGCGGCGCTGGAGTTGGCCGGCCAACCCAATCAACTGTCGCCCCGGCAACGCCACTGGCCAGAATTGGAGCGGGTGCAGCAACTTTGTCGTGCGCCGGCATTGGCGGCCCAACCTTGGCTGGCTGCAACGGGGCGGCAGGCGACGGATAATCCTGAATTATTGCTGCGCCCGCTGCTGCATCAAAGGCGCAGTGCCCAAGCGTTTGATGGCCGCTGCGGGATTCACGCCGAGTTGCTGCTGGCCTGGTTGCAACGCCTGCTGCCGGCCAACTCGCCAGTGCCTTTGGCGCTGCTGGGCGCGCCGCCGCAGGTCGATCTGCTGCTGTTTGTGCATCGAGTCGAGGGTCTGCCGGCCGGCCTGTATTGGCTGGACCG
>JAURXE010000351.1 GCA_030654635.1 Pseudomonas sp. | reverse complement strand
TTGAAATACAGCGGGAACAAGCCCCAGATGGCGTAGGCGCAAATCCCCAGCAAATAGCCGCAGCGCAGGTTGACGGTGGTCATGCACAATCCTTGAAATGAGTTACGGCTGCTCGCGCTTACGCCGGCAGCTGTGATTTAGAGCGTGGTTTAGAACAACCGCAGCGGCTCTTCATCCAGCGCCGACAGTTGCTCGCGCAGCAGCAGGATTTGTTCGTTCCAATAGTGCTCGCTGCCAAACCAGGAGAAGTTCAGTGGGAACGCCGGGTCATCCCAGCGGCGTGCCAGCCAGGCGCTGTATTGCATGATGCGCAAGGAGCGCAGGCCTTCGATCAGGCCCAGTTCGCGGGGGTTAAAATCGTGGAACTCCTGATAGCCTTCCATCAGCTCCGACAGTTGCGCCAGCCGCTCATAGCGCTCACCGCCGCCGAGCATCATCCACAAGTCCTGCACCGCCGGGCCCATGCGGCAGTCATCCAGATCGACCATATGAAAACTGTCGTCGCGGCACAGCAGGTTGCCCGGATGACAATCGCCATGCACGCGGATCGGCGTGTAGGAGGTGGCGGCAAATAAACTGTGCAGGCGTTTCAGTAGCTCGCCGGCCACGCTTTGATAAGTGGCTTGCAGGCTGCGCGGGATAAAGTTGCCTTCCAGCAAAGTGGTCAGCGAGGCATCGCCAAAATGGCTGACGCTGGTGACCTCGCGGTGCACGAAAGGCTTGATCGCCCCTATCGCATGCATGCGCCCGAGCAGACCGCCGAGGCGGTACAGCTGATCCAGATTGCCCGGCTCTGGTGCCCGGCCGCCGCGCCGCGGGAACAGTGCGAAACGAAAGCCGGCGTGCTCAAACAGCGTTTCGCCATCGCGCACGATCGGCGGGACTACCGGCACTTCCAGCTCGCTGAGCTCCAGGCTGAAACTGTGCTCTTCACGGATCGCCGCATCGCTCCAGCGCTCTGGGCGATAAAACTTGGCGATCAGCGGTTGCTGCTCGTCGATGCCGACTTGATAAACGCGGTTCTCGTAGCTGTTCAGAGCCAACACCCGGGCGTCGGACAGATAACCAATGCTCTCAACGGCGTCCAGCACCAGGTCAGGAGTCAGTGCGGCAAAGGGATGCGACATGCGCGTTAGTCCACAAGAGATAAGGTTGCAGTCTACTCGTTTAGAGGTCGCCGGGCTTTGGCGTGCGCGCCAGGCAATAGACATCCACCCGCGCGGCGCCGGCCTTGCGCAGTAGGTGGGCGATGCTTTCGGCGGTGGCACCGGTGGTCAGCACGTCGTCGATCAGCGCCACGTGACGGCCCTTGATCGGCAGCTCGTCAGTCAGGGCAAAGGCCTTGCGCAGGTTGCGTTTTCGCTCGGCGGCCGTCAGCTGTTGCTGCGCCGGGGTGTCGTGGCTGCGCACTAACAGCTCGTTGGCCAGCGGCAGTTGCAGGCTGTGGCTGAGCCAGTCGGTCAGCATCTGGGCCTGATTGAAACCGCGTTGACGCAAGCGCTGGCGCGACAGGGGCACCGGCAGCAGCAAATCGGCTTTGGCCAGCCCTTCGCTAAAGGCATGTTGCAGATGATGTGACAAAAGCTCGGCGAGCAAACGTCCCAATGGCCATTGCGCCCGATGTTTGAAGCGGGTGATCAGGCTGTCGACAGGAAAACTGTAACGCCAGGCGGCCTCGACCCGAGTGAAACTCGGTGGCCGTTTCAGGCAAGCGCCGCAACTCAAGCCGGCACAGGGCAGCGGCAGCGCGCAGTTTAAGCAGTGACTGCCGAGCCATGGCAGTTCGGCTTCACAGTCGCCA
>JAURXE010000154.1 GCA_030654635.1 Pseudomonas sp. | reverse complement strand
TACCGTTTTAAATTCCCGATTGCAGCCGTCACACGACGGCAACATTACCGTTCTAAAACATTTGGTAATGCCTTGAAACCCTGCACCTGCGACGCTTTGACCCAGGTCAATATCAACGGTCAGGTTCAGGCGCCTACTGTTACTTGACCAATTGATCAAGGGAGACACGCCATGACGGACTCGACACAAAAACTCAAACTGGGGGCGCTAATTGCCCTGGTGGTTGGCTCGATGGTCGGTGGCGGGATCTTCTCCTTGCCGCAAAACATCGCCGCCAGCGCCAGTGCCGGTGCCACTCTGATCGGCTGGCTGATCACCGGGGTGGGCATGCTGACCCTGGCCTTCGTGTTCCAGACCCTGGCTAACCGTAAACCGCAACTGGACGGCGGCGTGTATGTCTATGCCAAAGCGGGTTTTGGCGACTATATGGGCTTCTCTTCAGCCTGGGGCTACTGGATCAGCGCATGGATTGGCAACGTCAGCTATATGGTCCTGCTGTTCTCCACGCTCGGTTACTTCTTCCCGGTGTTCGGTGAGGGCAACACCCTGGCCGCCATCATCGGCGCCTCCGTGGTGCTGTGGTTGCTGCACTTTCTGGTGCTGCGTGGCATCCATGAAGCGGCCTTTATCAACACCGTGACCACCATCGCCAAGATGGTGCCGCTGGCCCTGTTTATCGTGCTGGCCGCCATCGCCTTCAAGATGGATGTCTATACCGCCGACTTCTGGGGCGCCAGCAACCCCGAACTGGGCAGCGTGATGGATCAGGCGCGTAACATGATGCTGGTCACCGTCTGGGTATTTATCGGCATCGAAGGTGCAAGCATCTTTTCTGCCCGCGCCGAGAAACGCTCCGATGTGGGAAAGGCCACGGTAGCCGGCTTTATCGGCGTACTGCTGCTGTTGGTGCTGGTCAATCTGCTGTCGCAGGGCATCCTCGCCCAAGCCCAGCTGGCCGGCCTGAAGAACCCCTCGATGGCAGCCGTACTGGAGCATGTAGTTGGCCCGTGGGGCGCCATGCTGATCAGCATCGGCCTGATCGTTTCCCTAGCTGGAGCCCTGCTGTCCTGGACCCTGCTGTGCGCCGAAATCCTGTTTGCCAGCGCCAGCGACCACACCATGCCGGAGTTCCTGCGCAAGGAAAACGTCAACAAGGTGCCAGTCAATGCGCTGTGGCTGTCCAACGGCCTGATCCAGCTGTTCCTGATCATCACCCTGTTCAACGATGCCACCTACCTGAAGCTGCTGTACCTGGCCACCTCGATGATTCTGGTGCCGTACTTCTGGTCCAGCGCCTATGCCGTGCTGCTGGCTGTGCGCGGTGAAACCTATGAGAACGATGCCGGTCAACGTAACAAGGACCTGCTGATCGCCCTGATCTCGACCGTGTATGCCGTGTGGCTGGTGTATGCGGCGGGCGTGCAGTACTTGCTGCTGTCGGCGCTGCTCTATGCCCCAGGCGCCATCCTGTTCGCCAAGGCCAAACGCGAGCTGGGTCAGCAAGTATTTACCGGGGTGGAAAAACTGATTTTCCTGGGTGTACTGATCGGTGCCGGCGTCGCCGCCTACGGTCTCTACGCTGGTTTCCTAAGTCTTTAAGAGAAGGAGTTCGACAATGTCCAAACAGAAACTCGGCGTCCATTCCGAAGCAGGCAAACTGCATAAAGTGATGGTCTGCTCGCCCGGCCTCGCCCACCTGCGCCTGACGCCAAACAACTGCGATGAATTGCTGTTCGACGACGTCATCTGGGTCAATCAGGCCAAGCGTGACCACTTCGACTTCGTCACCAAGATGCGCGACCGCAATATTGAAGTGGTCGAGATGCACAACCTGCTCACCGACGTGGTGCAGATCCCCGAAGCCCTGAAGTGGATTCTGGACCGCAAAACCTCGGTCAATCAGGTTGGTGTCGGCTTGCATCACGAACTGCGCAGCTGGCTGGAAGGCCAGGAGCCGCGCAAGCTGGCCGAATACCTGATTGGCGGCGTGTCCAACGCAGACCTCAGTGCCAGCGGCGGCAGCGACATCGCCAAGATGTTCAGCGAGTTCCTTGGCGAATCCAGCTTTATCTTGCCGCCGTTGCCAAACACCCAGTTCACCCGTGACAACAGCTGCTGGATCTACGGCGGCGTGGTGCTCAGCCCGATGTACTGGCCGGCGCGCCGCCAGGAAACTCTGTTGATGACGGCGATCTACAAATTCCACCCAGACTTCGTCAATGCCGACTTCCAGGTCTGGTACGGCGACCCGGATCTGGACCACGGTGCCGCTACGTTGGAAGGCGGCGACGTGATGCCCATCGGCAACGGCGTGGTACTGATCGGCATGGGCGAGCGCACCTCGCACCAGGCCATCGGTCAGCTGGCGCAATCGCTGTTCAAAGCCGGCGCAGTGCAACGGGTAATAGTCGCGGGCCTGCCGAAATCGCGGGCGGCCATGCACTTGGACACCGTGTTCAGCTTCTGCGACCGCGACTTGGTGACCATCTTCCCATCGGTGGTCAGTCAGATTGTCGCCTTCAGCATTCGCCCGGATGAGAGCCGTCCCGGCGGCATGGACATCCGCCGCGAGCCAAAACCCTTCCTCGACGTGGTGGCCGAATCGCTCAACCTGAAGAAGCTGCGCGTGGTGCAAACCGGTGGCGACAGCTATGAAGCCGAGCGCGAGCAGTGGGACGACGGCAACAACGTGGTCTGCCTGTCTCCCGGCGTGGTGGTCGGCTACGACCGCAACACCTACACCAACACCCTGCTGCGCAAAGCTGGAGTGGAAGTCATCACCATCAGCGCCGGCGAGCTGGGCCGCGGTCGCGGCGGCGGCCACTGCATGACCTGCCCGATCATCCGCGACCCGATCGACTATTAAGTAATCCGCGGCGGTCCTTATCCGGACCGCCGATCACGCCGAAGCTTATGCAGTGCCGGCGCTAAGACTTTAATTTCTCAAGAGGAAATCCATCATGGCTTTCAATATGCACAACCGTAATCTGCTCAGCCTGATGCACCACACCACCCGTGAGCTGAAGTTTCTGCTGGACCTGTCGCGCGACCTCAAACGAGCCAAGTACACCGGCACCGAGCAGCAACACCTGAAAGGCAAAAACATCGCGCTGATCTTCGAAAAAACCTCGACCCGCACCCGTTGCGCCTTCGAAGTGGCGGCCTATGACCAAGGCGCCAACGTCACCTATATCGACCCGAATTCCTCGCAAATCGGCCACAAAGAAAGCATGAAAGACACCGCCCGCGTGCTCGGCCGCATGTTCGACGCCATCGAGTACCGGGGCTTTGGTCAGGAGATAGTCGAAGAGCTGGCCAAATATGCCGGCGTGCCGGTATTCAACGGCCTGACTGCCGAGTTTCACCCGACCCAGATGATTGCCGACGTGCTGACCATGCGTGAGCACAGCGATAAACCCCTGCACGACATCAGCTACGCCTACTTGGGCGATGCCCGTTACAACATGGGTAACTCGCTGCTGATGATTGGCGCCAAGCTCGGCATGGACGTGCGCATCGGCGCGCCAAAAGCCTTGTGGCCAAGCGAAGAGTTTATTGCCCAGTGCCGTGGCTTCGCTGAAGAAAGTGGCGCACGCATCACCCTCACCGAGAGCCCCGAGGACGCCGTTAAAGGCGTCGACTTTATCCACACCGACATCTGGGTCTCCATGGGTGAGCCGGCCGCCGCCTGGGACGAACGCATTGCCCAACTGCTGCCCTATCAAGTCAACGCAAAAATGATGAAAGCCGCCGGCAATCCACGGGTGAAATTCATGCACTGCCTGCCGGCTTTTCACAACAGCGACACCAAGGTCGGCAAAGACATCGCCGCACGCTATCCGCACCTGGCCAACGGTGTCGAAGTGACCGAAGAGGTGTTTGAGTCGCCGGCCAACATCGCCTTCGAGCAAGCGGAAAACCGCATGCACACCATCAAGGCGATTCTGGTTTCGACTCTCGCCGACCTTTAATCACGCCGCTCTGTAGGGTGGGCTTCAGCCCACCACAGGGTTGCGCTGCGCAGGCATGGGCAGAACCACCCATGAACCACAAGCCGGTGGGTTGAGGCCCACCCCACTTGCTACACGCAGCCCAACCTACGAGCCTTTAAGGAGCACTGAATATGCGTATCGTCGTCGCCCTTGGTGGCAACGCTCTGTTGCGTCGTGGCGAACCCATGACCGCTGAAAACCAACGCCTGAATGTGCGCATCGCCACCGAGCAGATCGCCAAAATCACCCCTGGCAACCAGATGGTGATCGCCCACGGTAATGGCCCGCAGGTCGGCCTACTGGCCCTGCAAGCCGCCGCCTACACTTCGGTCAATCCCTATCCGCTGGATGTGCTCGGCGCCGAAACCGAAGGCATGATCGGCTACATGATCGAACAGGAACTGGGCAACCTGCTGCCGTTCGAAGTGCCGTTCGCCACCCTGCTCACCCAGGTCGAAGTCGATCCGGCTGATCCGGCTTTCCTGAAGCCAAGCAAGCCAATTGGCCCGGTGTACAGCAAGGAAGACGCAGACCGTTTGGCCAGCGAAAAAGGCTGGAGCATCGCCGCCGATGGCGACAAGTTCCGCCGCGTGGTCGCCAGCCCAAGACCCAAGCAGATTTTTGAAATTCGCCCGATCAAGTGGCTGCTGGACAAAGGCACCGTGGTAATTTGCGCCGGTGGCGGTGGCATTCCGACTATGTATAAAGACGGCAAATTACAGGGCGTCGAGGCAGTGATCGACAAAGACCTCTGCACCGCGCTACTGGCCGAGCAACTGGAAGCCGACCTGCTGATTATTGCCACCGACGTTAACGCGGTGTTTATCGACTGGGGCCAGCCAACGCAGAAATCCGTGCACTGTGCCCACCCCGACGAGCTGGACAAACTCGGCTTTGCCGCAGGCTCCATGGGCCCTAAAGTCCAGGCTGCTTGCGAGTTCGCCCGCAACACCGGCAAGGTCGCGGTCATCGGCTCACTGGCCGACATCGAAGCCATAGTCCAGGGCACTGCCGGCACTCGCATCAGCACGGCGCAACCCGGTATTAGCTACCGTTAATCCACAGGTAAGGCTCAAGGCGTGGGCGGGGCTACTGCCCCCCTACGTTCGACATTCCCCGGTTCAGGAATCCGCCATGGCCGACAGCAACAAGAAAATGAGTTTGGTCGGTCTGACCACCTTGGTCGCCGTGAATATGATGGGTTCGGGCATCATCATGTTGCCCTCGAGCATGGCGCAAATCGGCGCCGTTTCCTTGTTGTCCTGGATAGTCACCGCCATCGGCTCCATGGCAATTGCCTACAGTTTTGCCCAATGCGGCATCTATTGCCCGCGCGCAGGCGGCATGTCGGCTTACACCGAAGAAGCGCATGGCAAGTCGGCGTTTTTTCTCTGCTCGTATCTGTACTTTCGTTCCCTCGTGATCGGCAACGTCGCCATCGGCATCTCCGCTGTCGGCTATCTGACCCCGTTTTTTCCCTGGCTGGGCAGTGGCGCTATTCCGCTATTTATCGGCACCGCCGGACTGATCTGGCTGACCACCCTGGCCAACTTCGGCGGCCCGAACATTACCGGCAAACTCGGCTCCATCACCGTCTGGGGAGTCATCATTCCGGTGGCGGGCTTAAGCGTGATTGGCTGGTTCTGGTTTGATCAGGCGGTCTTTGCCCAAGCCTGGAACCCCGCCAACCTGCAGGTCAGCGATGCCAT
>JAURXE010000350.1 GCA_030654635.1 Pseudomonas sp. | reverse complement strand
CCTTTATCCTGGCCGCCCATGCGCTGGCCGCGACCGCCGGCGAGCAGCAAGATGGAGAGGTTCGGTAGGGGCTTGGAAGTGGTCATGGCGGCGCTCTGGCTGGGGCCTGTGGTATAACTTAAGGCTGTTTTCATCATAACCGGATTGCGCCATGAGCCATAAGGCTGATGCGGCTTTTGTGCCGCTCAACATTGCAGTATTGACCGTCAGTGACACCCGCAGCCAAGCCACCGACACCTCGGGGCAGATGCTGATTGATCGCTTGACCGTTGCCGGCCACAACCTGGCCGAGCGCGTGTTGCTCAAAGATGATCTGTACAAAATTCGCGCCCAGGTCGCCACCTGGATTGCCGAAGACCAGGTGCAGGTGGTGTTGATCACCGGCGGCACCGGCTTTACCGGCCGCGACAGCACCCCCGAAGCTGTCAGCTGTTTGCTGGACAAACAGGTGGAGGGTTTTGGCGAGCTGTTCCGGCAGATTTCCGTCGCTGATATTGGCACCTCGACCATCCAGTCGCGGGCCTTGGCGGGCCTGGCCAACGGCACCCTGGTCTGCTGCTTGCCGGGTTCGACCAATGCCTGTCGCACCGGTTGGGACGGCATCCTCGCCGAACAGTTGGACGCCAGCCACCGACCCTGCAACTTCGTGCCGCACCTCAAAGCCTCAGCGGCCTGCCCGAGCCGAGACTGACCATGAGCGATTGCTGCGCAGAACCTTCCTTGCTGCCGGTTGAGGCCGCATTGCAGCGGCTGCTGGAACTGGCCGAAGCGGCCGCCATTAGCGAAGTGGAACAGGTGGCCTTGGCCGACGCCGATGGCCGGGTGTTGGCCGAAGCCTTGGTCGCCGGCCTCGATCTGCCGCCTTGGGACAACAGCGCCATGGATGGTTATGCCCTGCGCCTGGCCGATTGGCAGGGCGAGCCCTTAGTGGTCAGTCAGCGGATTCTCGCCGGTATGGCTCCTGATGCGTTGCTACCGGGAACCTGCGCGCGGATCTTCACCGGCGCACCATTGCCGGCCGGCGCCGATTGCGTCGAGATGCAGGAAAACGCCGAGGTCTTGGCTGATGGCCGGGTGCGCTTCACTCAGGCTATCAAGCTGCGCCAGAACGTCCGCCCACAGGGCCAGGAAACCCGAGTTGGTGAGTTGGTGCTGGAGGCCGGCACGCGCCTGGGGCCGATCGAACAAGGGCTGATCGCCTCGCTAGGCATTGCGCAACTCAGCGTGTGTCGCCGCCCGCGCGTGGCGGTGCTGTCTACCGGTGACGAGCTGATCGAGCCGGGCCAGCCCTTGGGCGCCGGGCAAATCTACAACAGCAATCGCCAGCTGCTGATCGGCTGGCTGCAGCGCCTGGGTTGCACGGTGGTCGATGCCGGCATCTTGCCCGATGATCTGGACAAAACCCGCAGCGCATTGGCCGCTTTGCACGAGGTCGATTTGATTCTATCCACCGGCGGCGTGTCGGTCGGTGAGGCGGATTTTCTCGGCGCGGTACTGCGCGAGGAGGGTGAGTTGACCCTCTGGAAGCTCGCGATCAAACCAGGCAAGCCGCTGACTTGCGGGCATTTTCGCGGCGTACCGGTGCTCGGTTTGCCGGGTAATCCGGCTTCGACCCTGGTGACTTTCGGCCTGCTGGCCCGACCTTATCTGCTGCGCCGCGTGGGCGTGGCCCAGGTCGAGCCTCTGGGCTTTGCGGTACCGGCCGGTTTTGCCTGGGGCAAAGCCGGCAAACGCCGCGAGTACCTGCGCGCCCGCATGGAGAATGGCCGCGCCGTGCTCTATCCCAACCAAAGCTCCGGCGTGCTACGCAGCGCCGCTTGGGCCGATGGCCTGGTGGAAGTACTTGAGAACCGCAGCCTGGCGGAAGGCGAGCTGGTGCGTTTTATTGCCTTTAGCGAGTTGCTGGGCTGAGCGGGTTTAGCCGCGCGCTTAGCGCTGCCAGGCAGCGTTGGTGGGCAGCGAATTCTTTATCCGGCCGGCCCGCCGCCTAGACGGCATCGAAACGGACGATGTCGTCTTCGCCAAGGTACTCGCCACTCTGCACTTCAATCATCACCAGTTCGATCGCTTCGGGGTTGCTCAGGCGATGCTTGTGTCCGGCCGGGATAAAGGTGGATTGGTTAGCGTTGAGCAGGAAGTCGCAATCGGAATTGCATACTTCGGCTGTGCCGCTGACCACTATCCAGTGCTCGCTGCGGTGCTGGTGCAGTTGCAAGGACAACGCCGCGCCGGGACGTACCACCAGGCGCTTGATTTTGTAGTGCAGGCCTTCTTCGATCACGCAGTAGGTGCCCCATGGGCGCGTGACCGTGTGGTGCGATTGATGGGCTGTATGCCCGCGCCGCTTGAGCTCTTGGACTATGTATTTGACCTCCTGAGTACGGGTTGCTGCCGTGATTAACAGAGCGTCCGGGGTGTCAATCACGATCAGGTCGGCCACGCCAATTGCACCGACCAAGCGGTTCGGTGCGTCGATGTAACAGTTATTCACATCGCGCAATACCACTTCGCCGGTTAGCTGGTTGCCGGTATTGTCGCTGGGTAATAGTTCGCGCATGGCCTGCCACGAGCCGATGTCGCTCCAGCCCAGAGCGCAAGGCACCAGCGCGACTTTGTTTGAGTGCTGCATCAGGGCGTAGTCGATGGAAATATCTGCCACCGCCGCAAACAGTTGCGCGTTTAGCTCGCACTGCTGGCCTTGCTCGCCAGCCATGCTGTTGCTCTGCGCCAGGCAAGCGGTGACCGACTCAAGTATCTGCGGCGCATGGCTGCGCAGTTCGCGCAGCAGGGTGTCGGCACGAAAGCAGAACATGCCGCTGTTCCACAGGTAGCGGCCATCGGCGAGGAGTTTTTCGGTGCTGGCTTGGTCGGGTTTCTCGATGAAGCGCTGCACGCGAAAAGCGTCGTTGGCCAGTGCCTCGCCTCGCTCAAGGTAGCCAAAGCCGGTGTCGGCGCGGGTTGGCGTAATGCCAAAGGTGACCAGCCAACCTTGCTCGGCCAGGGCGCGCGCTTGCTCGACAGCGCGGGCGAATGCTGCGCAGTTTTCGATCAGGTGATCGGCCGGCAGAATCAACAGCTGTGCGTCATCGCCATAGCGCTGCGCCACCTGCAAGGCCGCGGCCGCCAGCGCCGGGGCGGTATTGCGCCCGCAGGGTTCGAGGATAAAGTCCAAGGTGAGGGCATTAAGGTTGAGCGGGCGATAGTCGTCTAGGGTGCGAAACAATAGCTCGCGATGGGTCACGGTCAAAACCCGCTCGACCTCAGGCAGGCAGGCTGCGCGCAGGAAGGTTTTTTGCAGCAGGCTTTGCCCGTCGGGCAGGCGCATAAAGGGTTTCGGTTGATCCTCACGTGACACCGGCCACAGGCGGGTGCCGGCACCGCCAGCAATGATGCAGGGAATCAAAGCGCTCAAAGATGGCGCTCCTTCTGGCGAAACTCCCCTGGCGTCATGCCGGTCCAGCCTTTGAAGCTGCGGTGGAAGGAGCGCGATTCGGTGAAGCCCAGGTAGTGAGCGATATCCTGGATCGCCAGGTCGCTGCGCAGCAGGTAGTGCTCGGCCAGCTCTTGGCGCAGCTGGTCGAGAATTTCCTGGTAGCTACTGCCGGCTTGCTGCAGGTGGCGCTGCAGGGTGCGCACGGTCATGTTGAATTTCTCGGCGACCCGTTCCTTGCGCGGCAGGCCATCTTTGAGCAGCAGGCGTAGGGCGTTCTTGACCCGCTGCGGCAGCGGCTCGTCGCCATCCAGTCCGGCCATCAGGGTCAGGGCGTGCTCTTCCAACGTGCGCAGCAAATTGGCGTCGGCCTGGCGCAGGGGCACGCCTAAATACTCCAGCGGCACCAGCAAGGCGTTGCAGCTCTGTTCGAATTTGATCGGGCAACCGAACACGGCCTCATAGTCGCTTAACTCGGTGTCCGCCGGCTGTGGGTGTTCGAACCAGACTTCCCTCGGCGAGCGGTCCATGTCGGCAATCCAGCGGGCATACAGCAGCCAGGAGGCCAGTACGTTCTCGACCATGTGCCGGCGGATTTCCGGGTTCTGGTGGCGGCAGCTCCAGATCATCTGCACATGATCGTCAGCGGCTTGGATGCGGCTGACGCCCATGTCGCCGACCAGTTTTTCAAACGGCATGACCCGGCTCATGGCCTCGCCCAGGGTCGCGCAGTTCATGGTGATATAGCCCAGCACGCTCCAGGAACCGGGCTGCACGAAGCGTGCGGCATGCAGACCAAACAGCCGGTCTTGGCTGACCTCGATCAGGTGCGCCAGCAGTTGTTCGTGGGCTTCGCTGGGCATGCGCTGGCTGTTGTCGCGCAGCTGCTCGGCGGTTATCTGCGCCGCCGCCAGGGCGGCGTCGGTGTTCAAGCCGAGGTGTTCGGCGTAGCGCAGGTATTTAAGCAGCGCGGGAACTGAGGTGTAACCAAGGCTAGGCATCTTGTAGTTCTTATTTGGGTGGCTTGGCTTGATTGGCAACTGGCACTGGCATCTTTGCACAGTACCGGACTAGTTAGGCGCGGCCCATGGCTCTGTTCTGTCTTGATTGGTTACCAGGACTGGCACCTTTGGACAGTGACGGCGCGCGGCGGCCCGCTAGTATAGGCAGCCTAGGGGCAGGTTCGAAACTGAGATTCGGCCGCCCCACAGATAATCGAATGAGGAGAGCGGCATGCGGCGTTGGAACGGTTGGGGTGATGAGGCGACGGTCGTGGAGTTACCCAAGCACGGTGCGGCGTTTCTGACTGATTTGATCGGCGCCGGTCAGGTGTTGCCGGATGCCAGTTTGGCCGAGGTGCTGGCCAAGGTGCCGGCCTCGCGTTTGCCCGCCCATGAACTGGTGGTGACGGCTGCGGAAGACCGCGTGCGGCATGCCCGTGGCCAGAGCCTGCCGGACTGGCTGGCGATGCGCTCCGGCGACTTTGGTGTGTTTCCCGATGGCGTCGCCTACCCGGAAACCGCCGAGCAAATCCGCCAGCTGATGGTCTGGGCCGTTAGCCATGATGTGCTGCTGATTCCCGACGGCGGTGGTACCTCGGTGGCCGGCCATATCAATCCGCAAGCCGGCGCCAAAGCGGTGCTGTGCCTGTCGCTGGAGCGCATGAGCCGCTTGCTTGATCTGGATGAACAAAGCCAGATCGCCACCT
>JAURXE010000146.1 GCA_030654635.1 Pseudomonas sp. | reverse complement strand
CTTCTACGTGGAAGCGCAAAAAGGTGAAGCCTGCATCGCCACCGCGGTACAGCTACAAGGCAAAGAACTGTCATTCAACAACGTGGCCGATACCGACGCCGCCCTTGAGTGCGTAAAAAGCTTCGTTAAGCCGGCCTGCGTAATCGTCAAACACGCCAACCCGTGCGGCGTGGCCGTGGCTCTGGACAGCGAAGGCGGCATCCGCCAGGCCTACGAACTGGCCTACGCCACCGACACCGAGTCGGCCTTCGGCGGCATCATCGCCTTCAATCGCGAGCTGGACGCCGCCACCGCCCAAGCGATCGTCGACCGTCAGTTCGTCGAAGTGATCATCGCGCCGAAAATCAGCTTGGAGGCCCGCGCCGTAGTGGCCGCCAAAGCCAACGTGCGCTTGCTGGAATGTGGCGAATGGGCCGCCGAGCGCAGCGCCGCTTGGGACTTCAAGCGGGTCAACGGTGGCTTGCTGGTGCAGAGTCGCGACATCGGCATGATCAAGGCCGAAGACCTGAAGATTGTGACCAAGCGCGCGCCGACCGAACAGGAAATCCACGACCTGATCTTCGCCTGGAAAGTCGCCCAGTACGTTAAATCCAACGCCATCGTCTACGCCAAGAATCGCCAGACCATCGGCGTCGGTGCCGGCCAAATGAGCCGCGTCAACTCGGCGCGAATCGCCGCGATTAAGGCCGAGCACGCAGGTCTGCAAGTGGTCGGTTCGGTGATGGCATCGGATGCCTTCTTCCCGTTCCGCGACGGTTTGGACAACGCCGCTGCCAACGGCATCACCGCGGTGATCCAGCCGGGCGGCTCGATGCGCGATGCGGAAGTGATAGCCGCTGCCGACGAGGCCAACATTGCGATGGTGTTCACCAGCATGCGCCACTTTAGACATTGATCCGTGGCGGTGGCCAAGCTTCGCGTTGACCACCCTACCTCTGGCTCGAAGTCGTACGCCAGCGCCATAACCCGGATGCACTCCGGGACAGTTTTGTAGGGTGGGAACTGCGCAGCAGTTCCCACCAAAAGGGCCAAGGCCCAGCCTCCCTAAGGAGACCGACATGAATGTATTGATCATCGGCAGCGGCGGACGTGAACACGCCCTGGCTTGGAAAGTCGCGCAAGACCCGCGCATCGTCAAAGTATTCGTCGCCCCCGGCAACGCCGGCACCGCCACTGAAGCCAAGTGCGAGAACGTCGCCATCGATGTGCTGGCCCTGGAACAACTGGCCGATTTCGCCGCCGACAACGTCAGCCTGACCATCGTCGGCCCGGAAGTACCGCTGGTTGCCGGCGTGGTCGATCTGTTCCGCTCGCGCAATCTGCGCTGCTTTGGCCCGACCAAGGGCGCGGCGCAGCTGGAAGGTTCCAAGGCCTTCACCAAGGACTTTCTGGCGCGCCACCAGATCCCGACGGCCGATTACCAGAACTTCACCGAAGTCGAGCCGGCCCTGGCCTACCTGCAGAAAGTTGGCGCGCCGATCGTGATCAAGGCCGACGGCCTGGCGGCGGGCAAAGGCGTAATAGTCGCCATGACCCTGACTGAGGCCGAAGATGCAGTGCGCGACATGCTCGCCGGTAATGCCTTCGGCGAAGCCGGGTCGCGGGTGGTGATCGAGGAGTTCCTCGATGGCGAAGAAGCCAGCTTTATCGTCATG
>JAURXE010000035.1 GCA_030654635.1 Pseudomonas sp. | reverse complement strand
TGGCGCTGCTCGCCCTGTGCCTGGTCGGCGGCGCGATTCTGGGCTATGCCGCAGTGCGTTTTCGGGTGGAAGGTGATCCGCTGGCCGAGCAAATCAACGCCTTGCTGCCACAGACCCAATGCGGTCAATGCGGCTATCCGGGCTGCAAGCCCTACTCCGAAGCCATTGCCGGCGGTGACAAGATCAACAAATGCCCACCCGGCGGTGAGGCCACCATTCAGGCGCTGGCGGATTTGCTCGATGTCGAAGCCTTGCCTCTGGACGCCGTCGAGGGTGAAAAGCCGCAGATGGTGGCCTTTATTCGCGAGGCCGAATGCATCGGCTGCACCAAGTGCATTCAGGCCTGTCCGGTGGATGCCATTCTCGGTGCGGCCAAGCAGATGCACACGGTGATTGCCTCAGAATGTACCGGCTGCGATCTGTGCGTCGAGCCTTGCCCAGTCGACTGCATCGACATGCTGCCGGTCGCTGGCAGCCTGCAAAGCTGGCACTGGTCGCAACCCCTGCCGCCGGGTCAACTGATCGCCACCGACCGCGAGCAAGCCGCATGAGCCGCTTACCACTAGGGGAAATGCCCGGTGGCATTCACCCCGCCGAGCAAAAGAGCCAGTCCAACGGCACGCCGATTCAGCCGGCGCCGCTGCCAAAACGGCTGATCTTGCCGCTGAACCAGCATATAGGCGCGCCGGCTGAGCCCTGCGTGGCGGTCGGTGAACGGGTGCTCAAGGGCCAGTTGATCGCCGCCGCCAACGGTATGGTCAGCGTGCCGGTGCATGCGCCAACCTCTGGCACCGTCAGTTTTATCGGCCCGCAACCCTATCCGCATGTTTCAGGGTTGCTGAGCGAGGCCATAGTGATCGACAGCGATGGCCTGGAGCAGTGGATTGAACTGTCGCCCTGCGCCGACTACCGCAGCCTCGAACCCGCCGAACTGCTGGCAATTATTCGCGCCGCCGGCATCAATGGCTTGGGCGGCGCCGGTTTTCCGACTGCGGTAAAGCTCACTGCCCGCTCGGCGCAGAAGATTCACAGCCTGATCATCAACGGCACCGAATGTGAACCCTACATCACAGCCGACGACCGCCTGATGCGTGAGCGGGCCGCGCAGCTGATCAGCGGTATCGAGATCCTGACGCAGCTGATAGAGCCGACTGCAGTGCTGATCGGCATTGAGGACAACAAGCCCGAGGCCATCGCCGCCGTGCAGGCCGCCATCGGTGAGCGGCCCTTCAGCCTGAAAGTGCTGCCGACCAAGTACCCCTCTGGTGGTGAAAAACAGCTGATTCAACTACTCACCGGCGCGGAAGTACCCAGTGGCGGGCTGCCGGCGGATATCGGCATGCTCTGCCTGAACGTCGGTACCGTGGCGGCCATCCATGCCGCGGTGATTGAAGGCCGGCCGTTAATCTC
>JAURXE010000138.1 GCA_030654635.1 Pseudomonas sp. | reverse complement strand
GCTCGACCATGTCATCGATCATGTTGCGATCGCGGGCGATGTCGCTGAACTCGGGCTGGTCGTCGAACAGGCCGGAGACCGCCATGATCGGCAGCAGCAACTCGCTGACTTCGTCTTCGGCGTCTTCAAACCAGGCGGCTTCGCGCAGAAATACCCCTTCCATAAAGCCGATGCACCAGCCGCGCAGATCCGAATCGTCCGGCTCATCGCCAAGGTCCAGCTCACAAGGAATTTCCGGCTCGTCATCGCTGGCCAGTTGGCGGGCGATATGGGATTTGAGCTGTATTAAGGTGGCTTCGATATCGGCGCGCTCCTCTTCGCTGCGATAGTGCGGCGGCTCGGAGAACAAGGCGTCAATCCATTCACGCTCGCTCGCCTGCTCGGTGCAGATCGACAGCGCGGTCAGGAAACCGTGGGCGGCCACATAATCGAGCGCCTCATCGTGCAATTCGTCAGCGTCGAGAAAGGCTTGCAGGCGGTTCAATTGCTCAGCGAATGACATCTGGGGCTACCTTGAAAGAATAAGCGAAGGACAAGTCTAGTCTAGTGCGGTGCTGGCGGCAAAAGCCTCGGTGATAGGCGCGGGCGTTTACCGCCTCAGCTTGCGTATAATGGCCGATTTATGGCCGTTTCAAGCGCTTTTGCTTGGCACTGCCTGCTCTGCGCGGGGCTCAGCAATGAGGCGCCGCGTTAATACTTGGAGTTTCTATGCTGGTGCAGGCTAAACGCATTCTCAAAGACGTCTTTGGCTATGACCAATTCCGTGGTCGCCAGCAGGCGATTATTGAGCGTGTGGCCGCAGGCGGCGATGCCCTGGTGCTGATGCCCACTGGCGGTGGCAAGTCGCTGTGTTTCCAAGTGCCGGCGCTGCTGCGCGAAGGCCTGGCGGTGGTGGTTTCGCCCCTGATCGCGCTGATGGACGATCAGGTCTCCACCCTCGATGAGTTGGGCGTGGCGGCCGCGGCGCTGAACTCGACGCTGAACGCTGCCGAGCAGCGCGAGATCGCCGACAAGATTCGCCGTGGCGAGATCAAGATGCTCTATCTGGCCCCCGAACGCCTGGTGCAGCCGCGCATGCTGGCGTTCTTGCAGAGCCTGGAAATCGCCCTGTTTGCCATTGACGAGGCGCATTGCGTGTC
>JAURXE010000127.1 GCA_030654635.1 Pseudomonas sp. | reverse complement strand
ACCCCGCTAACGATCAGCGGCTGCAGCAGGTGGTAGGCCCCGCCAGCGCGCTAGTCACCGGGCACCAAGAGGTCAATCGCGAGCAGTTTTTACAGCATCTCGAGGGGTTGCCCTTTGGCGATTCGGCCGCCACTGGCGTGCGCCGAGGTCAGCAGTTTTATCATGCCGATTTAGGCTTCACCCTGAGTTATCCGCAAGGCTGGACCTTGTTGAATCGCCCGGATGCGCTGATCGCCCATACGGCGGACCAGCAGGCTTTTATGGCCATGACGGTGGAGTCGGCCGATTCAGCCTTGACGCCCGAGCAGTGGTTGCGCAAAAAAGTCGGCGGTCAGCGCTTGGTGCAGGATGCAACCCTGCAGCAAGGCGGCTTGCAGGGCTACACTGCAATAATTCCCGGCACCGCCGCCAAGCGGGTGGCGGTTATTTATCTGGGCCCGCGCGCCTATGTGTTTGTCGGTGCGGTTAAAGGCCGCGCCTCGCTGGAGAGCGAGGATGATAAATTTATGGCGATGATTAGCAGCTTTCGCCCCTTGTCCGCCGCGCAATTGGCGTTGGCGCAGCCGCTGCGTTTGCATCTTCAGCAAGCCAAGGCAGGGCAGGGCGTGGCGGCGCTGGCCAAGGAGAGCAAGCTGCAAGATGACCCAGAACTGAATTTGCGACTACTTAATGGACTCTATCCAAGCGGCGAGCCACGTCCGGGTGACTGGCTCAAAATCTTGCGCTAGAGCCTTCTCAATAGGCTGACTGATCGGTCTTGTGAGGTTTCGGCATCTTGCGTATCCTCTTCCCCCCGTCTGTATAACAGCCCCCAAAAAGCGGAAATGCCACCATGTCTGATCTGAAAACGGCCGCTCTCGAATATCACGCCAAACCCCGTCCGGGGAAGCTCAGCGTCGAGTTGACCAAGCCTACTGCGACTGCTCGCGATCTCGCGCTGGCGTACAGCCCGGGTGTGGCTGAGCCGGTGCGTGAAATCGCCCGTGACCCCGAGTTGGCCTACAAGTACACCGGCAAGGGCAATCTGGTTGCGGTCATTTCAGACGGTACGGCGATTCTTGGGCTGGGTAATCTCGGTCCGCTGGCGTCCAAGCCGGTGATGGAAGGCAAGGGCGTGCTGTTCAAGCGTTTCGCCGGTATCGACGTGTTCGATATCGAAGTTGAAGCTGAAAGCCCGCAGGCGTTTATCGACACCGTACGGCGCATTTCCATCACCTTCGGTGGCATTAATCTGGAGGACATCAAGGCGCCCGAGTGCTTTGAGATCGAGCGCACGCTGATCGAGCAGTGCGACATTCCGGTATTCCACGATGATCAGCACGGCACCGCCATCGTTACCGCGGCCGGCATGCTTAATGCTCTGGAAATCGTTGGCAAGACCCTGCCAGAAGCCAAGATCGTCTGCTTGGGCGCCGGCGCTGCTGCGACTTCCTGCATGAAGTTGCTGGTGAGCATGGGCGCCAATATCGAAAACATCTTCATGGTCGACCGTAAAGGCGTGATCCACGCCGGCCGTGACGACCTGAACCAATACAAGGCGGTGTTCGCCCACGCCACCGATAAGCGCACTCTGTTTGATGCCTTGGACGGCGCCGATGTGTTCGTCGGCCTGTCGGGTGCCAACCTGCTGGAGGCCGCAGGCCTGGCGCGCATGGCGGCCAACCCGATCGTGTTTGCCTGCTCCAACCCGGACCCGGAGATCAATCCGGTCCTGGCCCACGCCACCCGCGACGACGTGATCATGGCCACCGGACGTTCTGACTACCCGAATCAGGTCAACAACGTGTTGGGCTTCCCCTTCATCTTCCGCGGCGCCCTGGATGTTCGAGCAACCCGCATTAACGAAGAAATGAAGATCGCCGCCGCTTTGGCCCTGCGTGACCTGGCCAAGCAGTCGGTGCCGCAGGACGTGTGCGACGCCTATGGTGGTGCGCCCCTGTCGTTCGGTCGCGAGTACATCATTCCGAAGCCGATGGATAAACGCCTGATCACCGTGGTTTGCGATGCTGTGGCTAAGGCGGCGATTGAGAGCGGT
>JAURXE010000347.1 GCA_030654635.1 Pseudomonas sp. | reverse complement strand
AGGTCCGGCCGCTGTAGCGCAAGGGTGCCCGGGCCAGCTTGAGCCCCTTGATGCGGAACGCCGCGCTTGGCGCTGCGTCAAGGATGCCGGCCAGTTCTGTTTGAGCGGCGGCGCAAGCTTCGGTCACCTGGTCCAGCTGGGTCCAGTCCACCGGTTTGTGCCGCAGTGTGCTGTGCAGTGCATGCAGCCAGCGCCAGCCTTCACGAATCAAAATGTTGGCGTCGTAATACGACGGCTCGAATACCTGGAAGAAGCGCTGCGCGCGACCTTCCTGGCTGACCAGAGTCCCATCGCCTTCGGCAAAACTCGCCGCTGGCAACAACAAGTCGGCGCGGGCAGCGGTTGGCGTGTGCTGGTGATCGAGCACAATCAGCACCTTGGAGGCTTGCAAGGCTGCATCCACCAGGGCGGTCTCAGTGCGACGATAAAGATCGTTTTCCAACACGATCAAGGCATCGGCTTGGCCGTCGATCAGGCGTTGCAGGCCTGCTTCAACTGAGTCGCCTTGGGCTTTGCCGGTCAGCAGGGCGAGGCCGAGGCTATTGGCCTCAGTCACCACCAAGCTGATCGAGGCGTTCTTCTCGCGCAGCTTGAGGGCTTTGGCGATATTGGCGCTGGCTTGCAGAATGGCCGGCGAACCCAGGGATGCGCCGGAAACTAGCAGTGGACGCTTGGCGTTCAGTAGCGCAGTAGCGATCCGCTGGGCCAAGGCTGCCGCTTCTGGATCGAGGTTGGCGACCGCAGGCGAGCTGGCATCGATGGCGTGGGCCACGGCAAAGCCAAGACGCGCTAGGTCGTCAGTGGCGGCGTGCACGCATTCTTCGGCGACATCATCGAGCTTGGTCGCGGTCAGGCTGGCGATAAACAGCGGGTTAAGCGCGTGTTGGCCGATGTTCTGTACTGCCGCATCCAGCCAAGGCTGAACTTTCATCGCCTCGGCCATGGCGATAGCCTTGCCTTTAACCGTTTGCCGCAGCGCCAGGGCGATGCGCGCAGCGGTTTGGGTCAGGTCTTCACCAAGCACGAACACTGCATCGTGTACTTCGATATCGCGCATCGAGGCGATTGGCAGCGGGCTGTCTTGCAGGATTTTCAGTGTTAAGCGCAGGCAATCCAGTTCATTAGCCGCGACACCTGAGTAGAAGTTCTCAGGCCCGACCAGTTCACGCAGGGCAAAGTTGCTTTCCAGGCTGGCCCTTGGTGAGCCGATGCCGATTACGCGGCGGTCTTTGAGCAAAGCCGCGGCGTTATCCAGCGCCACATCCAGGCTCAGGCTGTTGCCATTGGCAATGCGCGGTTGGCGTGGGCGGTCGGTGCGATTGACGTAGCCATAGCCAAAGCGGCCACGGTCACAGAGGAAGTACTGGTTTACCGAGCCATTGAAGCGGTTTTCGATGCGGCGGATTTCACCGTAACGCTCGCCCGGGCTGATATTGCAGCCGGAGGCGCAGCCGTGGCAGATGCTCGGCGAGAACTGCATGTCCCATTTGCGGGTGTAGCGCTCGGAGTGGGTTTTGTCGGTAAATACACCGGTCGGGCAGACTTCGGTGAGGTTGCCGGAAAACTCGCTTTCCAAGACGCCATCTTCGACGCGGCCGAAGTACACATTGTCGTGGGCGCCAAAGACGCCCAGATCGGTGCCGCCGGCGTAGTCTTTGTAGTAACGCACACAGCGGTAGCAGGCGATGCAGCGGTTCATCTCGTGGGCGATAAACGGTCCGAGTTCTTGATTCTGGTGAGTGCGTTTGCTGAAGCGGTAACGGCGCTGGTTGTGGCCGGTCATTACCGTCATGTCTTGCAAGTGGCAGTGACCACCTTCTTCACACACAGGGCAATCGTGTGGGTGGTTGGTCATCAGCCATTCGACCACGCTGGCGCGGAAGGCTTTGGCTTCCTCGTCGTCGATGGAAATCCAGCTTTTATCGGTGGCCGGGGTCATGCAGGACATCACCAAACGACCACGTTTGTCGTTTTCGTCGGTGTACTGTTTGACCGCGCACTGGCGACAAGCGCCAACGCTGCCCAAAGCTGGGTGCCAGCAAAAATAGGGGATGTCGAGGCCGAGGGACAAACACGCCTGTAACAGGTTGTCTGCACCGTCAACTTCGAACGCCTTGCCGTCTACGTGGATAGTGGCCATGGTTCAGGTATCTTCGTTTAACCGCCCGAAGGCGGACTTGGCTAATGGAATCACGGTAATCAGTCGGGGCCTCTGTGGGGCCGCCAATCTGTAAACTCTTATGCGTCGGCGGGTAATGCCGACTTTAGTGCCGGGCTCGGGCGGGCAATGCCGGCTTCGAACTCATGGCGGAAATACTTGATCGCACTGCCCAATGGCTCGATAGCACCTGGCGCATGGGCGCAAAAGGTTTTACCAGGGCCGAGGTGATTGCACAGTTGCTCGAGAGTTTCGATGTCGCCACTTTGCCCTTGACCACGCTCAATGGAACGCAAAAT
>JAURXE010000118.1 GCA_030654635.1 Pseudomonas sp. | reverse complement strand
ATGCTCACGCCGCCTTCCAGATCGCTGCGCACCTTCTGCAGCACTTCACGGAAATAACGGTTGCGATTGGATTCACCCAAGCCGGCAATTGCCCGAATGATCGGCACGCCGGCCTTGGCCAGGCTGTACATCTGCCGGCAGAAAATAATCTGCTCGTCGAGATCGACTGTCTTGCTGCGCAGCATTTCACTGATGGCGGCAAACACGTCGGCATCCACCGCGTCCTGCTCCTCGATGGTCAGCGGCGTCACGCTCTTGGCCAGCAACTCGGTGGCCACCGCATCGGCGCTGTTGGCGTCGATGATGCCCGCCACCTTGCCGCCCTCGGCGTTACGCCCGCTGTAGCGAAAAGAGGCCATTAGCCAAAGCTCCGGCTAACCGAGAACCGTAGGGCCAACAACCGTAGGGTGGGCTTTAGCCCACCATCGTGTAGGTGCTGGTGGGCTGAAGCCCACCCTACGAATGACAGTTCATTCACGCCGCCACTGCATCGGTGAGTCATAGACCGCCGCCGACTCACGCCACCACCTCATCAGTGAGGGTGGCGCAGACCTTCAGCACTTCCTCGACGCTGGTCACACCGGCCAGGGCGTAATCCAGGGCGCAGGCGGCCAGCGGCCGGTAATGCGGGCTGGCCTTGGCGGCCTCGGCGAAGCCTTGCGGGTCGCTGCGGCGCAACGCGGCGACCATCGACTCGTCCATCTCCAGCAGTTCATAGACGCCGACTCGCCCGGAGTAGCCGCTGTTATGGCATTGGTGGCAACCACTACCACGCTTGAAGATACGGCCGGCCAACGAGCCGCCATGCAGGCTTTCCAGCCAGGCCAGTTCGCGCGGCTCAGGCGCGTGCTCACCCATGCAGTTCTCGCAGACTTTACGCACCAGGCGCTGAGCCAATACCGCGTTCAGTGCGGTGGCAACCAGAAACGGCTCGGCGCCCATGTCGATCAGGCGCATGGCCGAGGTCATGGCGTCATTGGTGTGCAGGGTCGAGAGCACCAAGTGGCCGGTCAGGGCGGCGCGCAGGCCGATTTCGGCGGTCTCCTGGTCACGCATTTCGCCGACCAGCACGATGTCCGGGTCTTGCCGTAAGGCGGCGCGCAACACGCGGCCGAAAGTCAGGTCGATCTTGGTGTTGACCTGCACCTGATTGACCCGTGGCAGGCGGTATTCCACCGGATCTTCCACGGTGATGATCTTTTTCTCCGGGCTGTTCAGCTCCGACAGGCCGGCATACAGGGTGGTGGTTTTGCCCGAGCCGGTCGGCCCGGTAACCAGCACCATGCCAAAGGGCCGGTGCAACAGGCGGCGAAAACGCACCAGCAAATCGGCCGGCATGCCGGTGCCTTCCAGCTGAAACATCGCGCCGCTTTGGTCGAGCAAGCGCATCACCACCGACTCGCCGAACTGCACCGGCATGGTCGAGACCCGCACATCGATGTTGCGGCCCTTGACCCGAATATTGAAGCGGCCGTCTTGCGGCAGGCGTTTCTCGGAAATATCCAAACCGGACATGATCTTCAGGCGCATCACCAACGCCGAAGCGATCCGATGCTCCTTCATCACCTGTTCGCTGAGCACACCGTCGATGCGCTGACGAATCCGCACCAGCCCATCATCGGGCTCGATATGGATGTCCGAGGCTTTCATCTGCACCGCTTCTTCAAACAGTGTTTGCAGCAGGCGCACCACCGGCGCCTCGCTGTTGCTGTCGGCGCCGAGCTTGGACAGGTCGAAGTCGCTTTCTTGCAGGTCGCCTTCCAACTCGCCGGCAATCGAGGCGATTTCGCTGGTGCGCCGGTACACGGTATCCAGGGTGGCCAGCAACTCGGCCTCACGCACCACCGCCGGGTGCACATGGGTTTTGAGCAGCCGCTCCATCTCATCCAGCGCAAACAGGTCGAGCGGATCGGACATGCCGACCAGCAAACCGCCGCCTTCGCGGGTCAGGATAATGGCGCGAAAACGCCGGGCCATGGCTTCCGGCAGCAATTGCACCAGCACGTTATCGAACTTGAAGTGGCGCAGTTCGATAAAGGGGATGTTCATCTGCTCGGACAGGGCCGTGAGCAGCTTGACCTCGGCGACAAAGCCCAGATCGATCACCGCGCGACCGAGCTTGGAGCCGCTGCGTTTTTGTTCTTGCAGGGCCAGTTGCAACTGGGTATCGGTGAGCAAGCCAGCTTGAATCAGCAAATCGCCGAGCCGGATTTTGCGCTGCCGCGAATCATCCTGACTCATTTTATGGCCCTCAAGATCGCAGCCTGTTCAATCGCCAACTGACTCATAGGGATTCCTTCAGGGCCACGGCCCGCTCAGCCGCAAAGCTGCGCGAGCTGGCGTCCAGGCCTTGGCCTTCGAGGGCCAGACTGTAGTGTTTGGCGGCATCGCCCGGCCGTTCGAGTTGCTCCAGCGCAATCGCCAGGCCCAGCTGCCAGGTGGCTTGGGAGGGGCGCAGGTTGACCAATTGCTGATAGAGCGCGGCACTTTGCTGCCATTGCTGGGTTTGCTGATAACTGGCGGCCAGTAAGGCGTGGTAACTAGGCTCTGTGGCCAGCGGCGGCGGGTTTTGCTGCAGGGTGGCCACCGCCGCCGGCATAGCGCCGGTTTGTAACTGGGCGCGCGCCAGCAACATGCGCAGCTCGCTGTTTCTGGGCTGCGCTTGCAACTGCGCCGGCACCCAATTAAGCAGCTGTTCGGGCTGACCATTGGCCAGGTAGGCCTGAGCCAGCAAGCGCGCTATTTCGCTATTACTGGCTTGGCGCTGATGCAAAATCTCCAACTGGGCAATCGCACTCGGGTAATTTTGCTCAAGCAGCGCCTGCCGGGCCTGGCTCAAGGCGTCCGGCTGATGGCTGGTGATCTTCACCTGGGGCGGGCCTGTCGGAGCAGACGCAAGTGGCTGCGGGCGCGCCGGGATTGCGGGCGAGGCAGGTGGCTGGCTATTCACTGCCGGCACCGGGCGGGTGCTCCAGTCCGGCAACTCGGGTTCGGCGACGACGCTGCTGGCCGCTGGAAAGTCTTCGACGGCGCTGGCATTGACCGGTGGCGCATTCTGCAGCGGCACTTCCAGCCACAGTAACCAGCGATCACCGGCCGCCTCCAGGCGGTCGTAGACTTGCAGCTGATCGCCCAAACCGACCAGCAACACCTGAACGCCCGCCCCACGCGCCTCGACCCGCCACGACAGACTGCGTCCGGCGCCTTGCACCCGGCCCTGATGCGCCTCACCGCGCAGCTGCACGCCGGGTAAAAACAGGCTCACTGCGCCATTCTCTTCGGTGCGCTGGTAGGCCACCGAGCTGTCCAGCAATAACTGCAGCAGCAGGCGCTGACCATCATTTTGCGGCAATACATCCAGCAACTGCGGCAGCGGCGCGGCAGCAACGGCCACCGCTGGCGGCGTTACCTGTACCGGCTGAGGCACTGCGGCTGGTGCCTGGGCTGGCGTGGCGAACGGCGACTCGGGGTCGCCATTCACCACCCGGCCAATCATCAAACCAACCATGATGGCTAACAGCATGACCGCGCCAAACCAAATCGAGCCACGGCGCAGCACCTCGATTTTATCCCGGCGCGCGGCCGCCTCCTCGTTGACCGACTGCAAGGCATCGCGCAGTGGCCATTCACCCGGCGCGGCGCGGCGGGCATCCAGATCGCGCAGCAGGTCATTGACCAGGCTCATAGCCAAACCTCCCGCAGGCTCTGCAGCCAGGGCCAGGCACCTACCAACAACAGCGAACCCAAGCCACCGGCCAAACTCCAGCTCAGCCAAAGTGGCACGCGGCGCGTGGCCTGCACCCCATCGGTATCGGCCAGCGCACGGCGTACCTGGGCGGCACCGACCTGCCGGCGGCCCTCGCCATAGGTGACCATCAGGGCTTTGTTGCCAAGGATATTCAGCAAGCGCGGAATTCCGCCGCTGCCACGCACTAACAAGCGTACTGCCGCATTACTGAATAACGGCTCACCACGGTAACCGGCAACACTCAGGCGCTCCTGCAGATAACGGCCGGTGTCGGTGACATCCAGCGGGCGCAAACGATAAGAGAAGGTAATCCGCTGCAATAACTGCCTAAAGTCATGCCGGGCCAGAGTGGCATCCAGCTCTGGCTGGCCGAACAACACCACTTGCAGCAATTTGTTCTGCTCGGTTTCCAGATTGGTCAGCAAACGCAGCGCTTCGAGAGTTTTGTCGGGGAGCGCTTGGGCTTCATCAATCAGCAGCACGGTGCTATTACCCTGGGCCGCCAACTCGATCAGCCGATGGTGCAGGGCATCCAGCAGGCTCATGGCATCGTGGCTTTCGATATCGGCAATCCGTAGTTCACGGGCCAGCGCCTGACGCAAATCCAGTGGCGACAAACAAGGGTTAGGCAAGTAGGCCAGCTGGTACTTTTCTGCATCGAGCAGGTTCAGTAGCGCGCGGCACAGCAAGGTTTTGCCGGTGCCGACCTCGCCAGTCACCTTGATAAACCCCTCGCCTTCGGCCAACGCCACCCGCAGCAGATTCAGGCAGGCTTGATAGGGCGCCAACTGCACCAAAAACTCGGTGTTGGGCGTCAGCGCAAAAGGTTTAGCGCGCAGCCCAAAAAATGCCTGGTACATGCGCTACCTCAACTCTTTAAAGGCTTCGGCGCTTTTTTGGATCTCATTCAGCCAGGTGTCGTCACTAATCACCTGGGGGCGCATCAGAATCACCAACTCGCTCTTTCCGAGGTTCTTGCGTTGTTGCTGAAAGGCCCAGCCCAGTAGCGGTACTTTCGACAACCAGGGCACACCAGCATCAACGTTTTCGTTGTCGTTCTGCAGCAAGCCGCCGATCACCACCACCTGGCCACTGCGGGCGCGGACGATAGAGTCGGACTGGCGCGAAGTGGTGCGCGCGGTCGGCAGGTTGAGGGTGCCAAATTTATCGCCGAGATTGATCTCGGTATCATCGGCGGTAACCTTGCTCACCGACGGCCGCACATGCAGAGTCACCTCGCCGCGGGCGTCGATTTGCGGGGTCACATCCAGCGAGATGCCGGAGAAGAACGGCGTCAGAGAGATCTCCGGCGTCGAGGCGCCATCACCGTTGGTGCTGGTGGTGGTGCTTGCCGACACATCGGTGACGAAATATTCGTCGGTACCGACCTTGATCACCGCCTTCTGGTTATTCAGGGTCGAGATCCGCGGAGTCGACAGTACCCGCACCTCGCCTTGGGTCTCGAGCAATTGCAGCACCCCGGTAAAATCGCCGACGGTCACCGCCGCACTGAACACCCCGCCGATGGTTTGTGGCCCGCTCAGCGCCGCACCGGCCAGGCTGGCACCGCCATCACTGCCGAACTGCGCCCAGTTCACCCCGGCCTGAAAGCGATCAAACAGGTTCACTTCGAGGATCTTGGTTTCCAGAATCACCTGCCGCTGCAGATTGACGTGGGCCTGTTTGAGAAAGCTCTCGACGCTTTGCTGATCTGCCGCCGAGGCGCGCACCACCATCAAGCCGGCCTGCGGGTTGACCACCACCTTATTACCCTCCTCGCTGCCAACGATCATGCTCACCACCGTATTCACTTCCTTCCAGAAGTCGACATTGCTGGTGGTAATCAGCTGGCTGGCCGGTCGGGTGGTCGAGGTGGTACTGCTGGTGGTCGCGCCATTGCTGCTGTCAGTATTGTCGCTGGTATTGACCTGGCCGGAGCTGACTTCGGTGTCGGTAACGCCCTGGCGCTGCAGGTTCAGGTAGTTGATGTCGTAGGTGCGGGTAATCGCTTGGTTGGGGAAAATCTGATAGCCGTAGCTGGTGCGGCCAAAGTCATAACCGTAACTGTCACGCACCGCCGCCAAGACTTCTTCCAGGGTGACATTGCGCAGGCTGAAGGTGATGTTGCCGGTCACCTCGGGGTGCACCACGATGTTTTGCCCGGCGCCATTCATCAGACTAAGAAAGAACTCGTTAGCCGGCATATCTTTGGCTGCCACGTCGAAGCGCGGCCCACTGCGGGCCATGGCCGTTTGCGGCAATGGCGAGATCAATGCCGCCTGCACCGCCAAGGGCGGAGCGACCTTGGCGCGGCTTTGCGCCAAACTCTCAGCCAGCAGTTTGTTGCTCTGGTCATAGAGTTGCCGGTCGCCATCTTTAAAAGTCTGACAAGCCGCCAACAAACTAAGCGCCGCCAGTAGCGCGAGACGCGATTGGCGATGCAACAGACGAAAACGAAAAGCAGGTTTTGGCAGCATGGCGTTATCGACTCGGTTTCAATATGGGTTCGACCAGACGCAAGACCTGTTGCTGGCCTTGGCGCTCAAGCACGACGGAATTCGGGTAAATCGCCCGCAGCTTGGCGCCGCCTAATGCATCGCCAACCCGCAGCGACTGGCCATTAATTACTGCCTGCGACTGCCGCCCGCCCCGCACTATCGATTGCAGCACCAAGGCTGTTTCGGGCGTGCCGGCGGTTGCCGCAGTAGCGGCCGAAGCTGCCGGCTGAGTAGGGTCGAGGGCGGCATGGGCATGACTGCAAAGACCGATTAACAACATCAGATAAGCGGGCTTAAACACCGATCCACCCCGCTTCGCGGCTCAGGGTATAGAGCACCAGATTAATTTTCGCCTGGGCCGGGCCGTCCGCGCCGACTTGATAGTCCAGGCTGTCCCAATGCAGGCGCCAGCCGCTGGCTTGAATCGCCTGCAGGTAAGCGAGCAAATCAAAATAGCCGCCTTGCAGGCTGATCTTTAACCCGTGGCGGTACAGGGTGACCGGCGCTTTCGGCTCTACTGCGGCGCTCTTCGCTATAGCCCCGTTCGGCTGTGGCACCGTTTGGGCCAGCTGCAAGGGTTCGGTAAAACTCTGCAGGCTGAGCAGGCGCAGCTTGGGTTGGGCGCGTAACAACTCTTGCAGCACCGCACGCATTTTCTCCGGCGGCAGCAGGCCAGCGGTGTCTTGGTCGACTTCGCCGATCAATTGCTCGCCACTGGCTTTGGCGGTCAGCAGGGCGCTGCGATAGGGCACGTTAGGGTCGACAGCCAGTCTGGCTTGCAAGTCCGCCAGCCCCAACTGAGCCTCCTGCAGGCTGAGCACTGCGGCGTTATTCAGCGCCGTTTGCTTGGCGACCCGCTGCGTTAAGGGATCGCCCACCAGCAGCATGTAGAGCATGCCAACCACTGCCAGCGCGACCGCGTAACTCAACCACTGTTCACGGGGCGCCAGCAGTAACCAGCGTTGCAGCAACTTATTCATGGGCCTTGCCCTCATCATCTAACCGCGAGGACAGCCGAAAGCCCAGCAGCCCATCCGCGTTGCGCTGCAGTTCAAAGTGGGCAAAAGCCCGCCCGCGAAACACCGGGCTAACCCCTAGGCTTTGCAGGTACAGAGGCAATAATTGCTGGTCTTGACTGAAGCCCTGCAGGCTTAAGCTGCTACCGCCATCGCGCAGGGCAATTTCGCTGAGCCACAAGCCTGCGGGGGGATGGCGCTCCGATAAGGCCGCCAGGGGTGCCACAAAGCCGGCGCTTTGCTGTTGCGCCAAAAGCTGTAAGTGGGCGACCAAGCGCTGCAGTTGCAGATTGCTCTGCTCTTGTTGCGCCAATTGCTCCGGCAGCAGTGGGTCCAGTTGCGGTTCCTGAAAGCTCGCCGTGGCGGTACTGAATTCGGCCTGCAGCGCTTGCGCACGGCTTTGCGTGGCATTGGCCAGCGTGGTGGCTTGCTGCAACCGCCACGTTTGCCAAGCCGCGTGCGAGCCGATCACGGCAAACAACAGCAGCCAGCCCAGCACCATCTGCTTGGGCCGTGGGCCATGACTGCGTTTTTGCTGGCGTTGATAGAGGTTGATGTTTTGCATCAGGCCTCCTGGCGCAAAGCGGCGCCCACCACGGAGAAGCAGTAAGCCTGTTGTTGCTCATCAATCTCCGCCGCTGGCTGCCCGACAAATAGATCGCGCAAATTAAGCGCCTGCAGATTGACCGCCAGGCCATCGCTCAGGGCTTTTAATGCCTGGGCGCCATCACGTTTCATCGGCATCAGCAGCAGCCGGCTGATATAGCCCTTGCCCAGCTGGCTTTCGAAGTAATCCAGTGAACGCTGAATTTCCAGAGTCACGCCGGCAAAGTCCTGGCTGGCTTGGTCCAGACCCTGCTCGATGCGGCGCGCCATATACAGGTCCGCGCCCTGCTGGACAGAGATCAGTCCTTCGCTGGAACGCAGCCGCAGCAAGGCCAAATTCAAACCCTCGGCGCCGGCCAGCAGGCCCAGATTACGAAAGGCCATCTCGGTGATATCGATGCTCTGCAAGTTCAAGCCGGCGTGTTTAAGCATGTGCAGCCATTGATCAACATGAGCTTTCGCCAGCACTGCGCAATAGGCCATGCGCGAACGGCCACGGTAGGCATCGGTGGGCAAGGCAAAGGCATCCACCAGCACCTGCTCAAGCGGCTCGCTAATCTGTTCTTTGACTTTCCAGCGCATGGCATCGCGCAGCTCATTGGCCGGCACATCGGGACAGTCGAGCAACAGCAACTGATAGAGCGCCGGGTGCAGCAGTAGGTTGACCGGCATACCGGCCAAGCCAAACTCAGCCACCATGCTTTTCAGCTCGGCCGGCTGATCCGCCGGCGCAACCGGGCGAAACACGCAACGCAGCAATTGCACCGGCTGGCCAGGGGTGCGCAGCACATGGGCCAGAGCAATACCTTCGGGGCCGGTTTCAATGCCGAGCAAGCCGTTCGCGGTTTTTTTATTCTTATTCAGCCATGCCAACAAGGGCGTCCCCTTAAACTCTTGCGTTGCCTTCACGCGCCGCAGGTTAAGTCGCAACCTGTAGAATGTGCCTTTGCCTCAAAACTGAGCCCAACTATGTTCCACGTCGTGCTGTTTCAACCGGAAATCCCGCCCAACACCGGCAATATCATTCGCCTGTGCGCCAACAGTGGCTGTCAGCTGCATTTAATCGATCCGCTCGGTTTCGAGCTGGACGACAAACGCCTGCGCCGCGCCGGTTTGTACTATCACGAATACTCAAGATTAAAGCGACATCAAACACTTAGCGACTGTATAGCAGAAATCGCTGGAGGTCGGATATTCGCTTTTACGACCAAAGGCAGCCACAACTACGCCGAGTGCCAGTTTGTGCCGGGGGATATTTTCCTGTTTGGCCCGGAAAGCCGTGGCCTGCCGGCGGAGATCCTCGACAGCCTGCCGGCCGAGCAGCGTTTGCGCCTGCCGATGCAGCCCGGCAATCGCAGCCTGAACCTGTCGAACACCGTCGCCATCGCCGTGTACGAAGCCTGGCGCCAGCAGGGCTTTGCTCAAGCCGAATAACCCCAGCAATAAAAAACGCCCCGAAGGGCGTTTTCTGTACAGCTTGGCCTGTTAAGCGTTACCGGCGGTTTGCATCCGCTCGAGTTGCTGGGCATAGAGCGCATCGAAGTTCACCGGCGCCAGCATCAAGGCCGGGAAGGAGCCGCGCACCACCAGGTTATCCAGCGCTTCGCGAGCGTAGGGGAACAGCAGGTTCGGGCAGAAGGCGCCGAGGGTGTGGCTCATGGCCGCCGCATCGAGGCCGGCAATCAGGAAGATCCCGGCTTGCTGAACTTCGGCAATAAAAGCAGTTTCGCCGCCAGTCTTGACGGTCACCGACAAAGTCAGCACCACTTCGTGGAAGTCGCCTTCCAGTGGTTTTTGACGGGTGTTCAGGTCCAGTTCAACGCTTGGCGCCCATTCTTGACGGAAAATTTCTGGGCTCTTTGGCGCTTCGAAAGACAGGTCGCGCACATAAATCCGCTGCAGCGAGAACTGTGGACCTTGCTCTTCTTGAGTTGCGCCGGTGCTTACTTGTTCAGTCATGACAGAGCCTTATTGTTAGTAATTACGAGTAGTGGTTAATAACGTCGCCGGATTTTAAACGTTCAGCAGCGCGTCGAGCTTACCGGCGCGCTCCAGCGCATACAAATCATCGCAGCCGCCGATGTGACTGCTGCCGATCCAGATTTGCGGCACCGAGGTGCGCCCCGCCTTGCGGATCATCTCAGCGCGCACGGCCGGTTGACCATCGATGCTGATCCGGGTGAAAGCCACCGCTTTATTCTTCAGCAGCTGCTCAGCGCGCCGGCAATAGGGGCAGTAGTCACTGGAATAGATAACGACCGCACTCATCTCACTTCACCAGCGGCAAATTATCGCCCCGCCAGCTGGCGATCCCGCCACCGAGCTTGGCGGCGGTATAGCCGGCCTTCTCCAGCTCACGGCACATAGTGCCGGCGTGCTGACCCAAGGCATCGACCAGAACGATGGTTTTGCCCTTGTGTTTTTCCAGCTCGACCATGCGTTCGATGACTTTCTCGTAGGGAATGTTCAGCGAATCAACGATGTGGCCAGCGGCGAAGTCCTTGTGGGCCCGAATATCCAGCACCACGCCTTGCTCACCATTGACCAGCGCGGTCAGCTCGCGGCAACTGAGGCTTTTACCGCCACGCTGCAGTTCGGAATAGATCAGCAGGGCCAAGGCCGCTGCGGCACCGCTGCTCAACAGGTAGTGGTTAGTGGCGAATTCAAGCAGATGAGCAAGCATCAATAGATTCCAGAAGGTGAAAATGGCGGCCAGTATACACAGCCCCCCTATTGCACCAAACCCGTCCGGCGGTGACGTGAGCCGCGCTTGGGCTTAATATTCGCGCTCTTTTTTATCTTGCTTGCATCGGGTGCTCTTATGCCAACCACACCAAAACCGCTAGTGCTGATCATTTTGGACGGCTTCGGTCACAGTGACAGCCCCGAATACAACGCCATTTATGCTGCCAACACCCCGGTTTACGACCAGTTGCTCGCCAGCCAACCGCACAGCCTGATCTCAGGCAGCGGCATGGATGTCGGCCTGCCGGACGGCCAGATGGGCAATTCAGAAGTCGGCCACATGAATCTCGGCGCCGGTCGCGTTGTGTATCAAGACTTCACCCGGGTGACCAAGGCGATTCGTGACGGCGAGTTTTTTCACAATCCAACCCTCTGCGCTGCGGTCGATAGCGCCGTCGGTGCCGGCAAGGCCGTGCATATTCTCGGCCTGCTCTCAGATGGCGGCGTGCACAGCCATCAGGACCA
>JAURXE010000117.1 GCA_030654635.1 Pseudomonas sp. | reverse complement strand
TCCGCCAGCCCGGCTTCTTGCCAATGGGCGCGCAGCAACCGATGCGCCAGCCCGTGGAAGGTGCCGACCCACATGCCCTGCGGGCTGACGTGCATCAGCTGCTCGATGCGCTGGCGCATCTCGGCCGCGGCTTTGTTGGTGAAGGTCACCGATAGCACCGAGTGCAGGGAGGCGTGCTCCACCGCCACCAGCCAGGCAATGCGGTGCACCAGCACGCGGGTTTTACCGGAGCCGGCTCCGGCGAGGACCAACTGACGGCCGAGCGGGGCTGCGACAGCCTGGCGTTGCGCGTCGTTGAGGGAATTTAACAGGGGGGAGAGGTCATCATGCATGGCGCCATTTTAGGCGTTGTTGGGCTCTTTTTGCGAGCCGCATCACCGCGCGCAGTGGTTTTCAGACGGTCTGTGACGGGCTGGGCGGCTGCCACAGATAACGCTTTAGCGCAGCCGCCCGCTCGCGGTATGCTCGCCGCACATTGAGAAGCCCGTCGCGCCACGGCTGGCGCTGCTGCGGCGCTGCAGCAACCAGTTGTGCGGCCGACACATAAGTAGACAGCGCCGATGATCACCGCCGATAAACCCCTTCCCGTCCGTGCCTTGCTCAGCGATGGGCCTGAAACCGGCCTGTCGCTGGCGGCCGAGCGTGCCGTGGAGCGCACCCGTTTGCTCTACCTAGGCTCACAAGTGCCGACCCTGTTTATGCTGCTCAGCGGTCTGGCCTGCGCCTATTTGCTCTGGAGCCCGGAAAACACCCTGCGTCTGTCTGGCTGGCTGGTGTGGCTGGTGCTGCTGGCGGTGTTGCGGCTGCTGCAGGTCGGCGCCTTTAACGCGGCCTTGCCGTCCAAGCAGGCGCATCCCCATTGGCGGCGGATGTTCTTGCTCGGCGCCGGGCTGTCCGGGCTGACCCTGGCCTTTGTCGAAATCGCCCTGGTGCCACCCCATTCGATGCTCCAGCAGGCGCTGGTGTACGGCCTGATCGCGGCGGCGATTCTCTCCGCCAGCGTCGCCTATGCGGTCAGTCTGACGGCTTTTCTGACCTTCACCTTGCCCTGTGTGCTGCCTTTTCTGGCGGTCATGCTGCTCAGTAATGACCCTCGGCAACAGAGCTGGGGCGTGCTCGGGCTGATCTTGTCGGCGACCTTGCTGGTGGTGACCTGGCAGATCAATCGGTTGATCAAGCGCAGCCTCAACCAGCGCGAGCAAAACCAGGCACTGATCAGCAATCTGGAATACGCCAAGCACCAGGCCGATGGCCTCAACTTGCAGCTGGCCCGCGAAGTCGAGCAGCGCCGCCGCGCCGAGCGCGACCTGCGCGGTGCCCATGGCGATTTAGAAATGCGCGTGGCCCAACGCACCCTAGAGCTGGACGACACCACCCACGCCCTGAGCAAGAGCGAGGCGCGTTTGGCCCTGGCGCTGGAGGCCAGCGAACTGGGGCTGTGGGATTGGGACTTGGCCAGCGATGCCCTGCACCACTCGCAACTGTTCGAACTGTTTGGTCTGCAGCCGGAGTCGGTGACGGCGATGCTGACCGACCTCAGGCCGCGGGTGCACCCCGACGACCTGCCGCTGCTGCGCCAGGTGTTGATCGAACACCTGAAAGGCCAGACCGATGGCTACGCGGTGGAATACCGAGTGCGGCATGTTGATGGCCGCTGGATCTGGGTGGAAGACCGTGGCCGCGCCGTGGAGCGCGATGAGCAAGGGCGCGTGCTGCGCATGCTCGGCACCCGCCGCGACATCACCGAGCGCAAAGGCCGTGAAGAAGAACAACGGTTGGCCGCCACGGTATTCGAGGCGGCCAACCAAGGGATTGTCATCCTCGACCCGGACAACCGGGTGGTGGCGGCCAACCAAGCGCTGACTGCGGTGACCGGCTACGGCCGCGAGGAGTTACTCGGGCACAACATTGGTAACTTTATTCACGGCAGCGATGCCCGCCGGCAATACGGCCTGATCGCGCTGGAGTTGGAGCGCGAAGGCCACTGGCAGGGCGAGCTGCTGGAAACCCGCAAAAATGGCGAGCTGTACCCGCAATGGCTGCAGCTGAGCATGATCCGCGATGCCCAGGGCCGCATCAGTCACACGGTCGGTTTTTTCGTCGATTTAACCGCCCGCCGCGACGCCGAAGAGCGCCTGCGCTACCTGTCCAACTACGATGAGCTGACCGGGCTGGCCAACCGCACGCTGTTCAAAGAGCGGCTGCACGAAGCCGGCCAGCGCTCGCGGCAATCCGGGCAGAGCCTGGCACTGCTGCATATCGATCTGGACCGCTTCAAGTTACTGAATGACAGCCTCGGCCATGAGCTGGCCGACCAACTGCTGCGGCAAATGAGCAAACGCATCAGCCAAAGCGTGCCCGAGGCGCACACCCTGGCGCGCTTGTCGGGCGATGAATTTGCGGTGCTGCTCGACGGCTTCGGCAGCTTGTCGAGCCTGGCGCGTTTGGCCAGCCGGCTACTGGGCAAGTTGCGCCAGCCGGTGACCGTCGGTGGACAGGAGCTGGTGGTCAGCGCCTCGATTGGCATCAGCTTGCTGCCCGACAACGCGCGGGAAATGTCCACCCTGCTCAGTCAGGCGAACATGGCTGTGCAGCACGCCAAACACCTGGGCGGCAACACCTTCCAGTTCTTCACCGACAACCTGCAGGCCTGCACCCTGGAGCGCTTGCAGCTGGAAAACCAGTTGCGCAAGGCCATCACCGAAGGCCAGCTGGAGGTGTTCTACCAGCCCAAGTTGTGCCTGGTCGACGATAGCCTGAATGCGGCTGAAGCCCTGGTGCGCTGGCGGCACCCCGAGTTGGGCCTGGTGCCGCCCGGCGACTTTATCGGCTTGGCCGAAGAGACTGGCTTGATCGGCGCCATTGGCGAGATGGTGTTGCGCGAGGCCTGTCGGCAGGCTCGCGCCTGGCAAGTGGATGGCTTGGCGGAGATTCGCGTGTCGGTCAACCTGTCGGCGCAGCAATTGCGCCAAGGCAACCTCACCAGCCTGGTGCGCCAAGTGCTGGAAGAAAGCGGCCTGCCGCCGCACTTGCTGGAGCTGGAGCTGACCGAAAGCCTGCTGCTGGACAACGTCGAGAGCGTCATCAGCACCTGCCAGCAACTGCGCAGCTTGGGCATCACCCTGGCGATTGACGATTTTGGCACCGGCTACTCCTCGCTTAGCTACCTCAAGCGGTTCCCGGTGCACTACGTGAAGATCGACCAGACCTTTATCCGCGACCTGGGCAGCAACGCCGAAGACGCCGCCATTACCCGCGCCATCATCGCCATGGCCCACGGCCTGGAGCTGAAGGTGGTGGCCGAAGGGGTCGAGAGCCAAGCCCAGCTGGAGTTTCTCAAGGCCCACCGCTGCGATGAGATCCAAGGTTATCTGGTCAGCCCAGCCCTACCGGCGGCCGCCTTCGCCCAGCTGCTGCGTGAGCAATTGACGAGCGATTGAGTGCCGTCTGCTGCCGCGCAATCTGTAGTGTGGGCTTCAGCCCACCCTGACTCTTGGGCTGGTACGGGGCTGACCTTTTAAGAGAGGGGTTAGGCTTGATGCTTGTGCTGTTTGCACCGATCAATCGCGGATAAATCCGCTCCTACAGGGCTGGCCCGCCCATTAAATTGCTGCAAGTGTCGGGCTTGTGTAGGAGCGGATTTATCCGCGAAGCACGCGCGAGCACGCTGACAATCCTGAAGGGCCAAAACTATTCTTTTCCCAGTATTTATCTGGGTCACAAACCTGAGGTC
>JAURXE010000105.1 GCA_030654635.1 Pseudomonas sp. | reverse complement strand
CCCGCTGCGACAAGGCGCGCTGGCCGCGCACTACGCCCTGCGGTAACCTGCCGGCCTAGTTTGCGCGCGCCGGCAGGCCGCTTTTTGAGGTAACCCATGCACATCCATATTCTCGGTATCTGTGGCACTTTTATGGGCTCGCTGGCGGTGCTGGCCAAGGAGTTGGGCCATCGCGTCACCGGCTCCGACGCCAATGTCTATCCACCGATGAGCACCCAGCTGCAGGCCCAGGGCATCGAGCTGATCCAGGGTTATGACCCGGCTCAGCTCACGCCGGCACCGGACCTAGTGGTGATCGGCAATGCTTTGTCGCGCGGTAATCCGGCGGTTGAATATGTGCTGAATAAAGGCCTGGCCTACGTGTCCGGCCCGCAGTGGCTGGCCGACCATGTGTTGCAAGGGCGCTGGGTGTTGGCGGTGGCCGGCACCCACGGCAAGACCACCACCAGCAGCATGCTGGCCTGGGTGTTGGAACATGCCGGCATGAGTCCGGGTTTTTTGATTGGCGGCGTGCCGCAGAACTTCGGCATCTCGGCGCGCCTGGGTGACACGCCGTTCTTCGTGATCGAGGCCGACGAATACGACAGCGCCTTCTTCGACAAACGCAGTAAGTTCGTTCACTACCGCCCGCGCACAGCGATCCTGAATAACTTGGAATTTGATCACGCGGATATCTTCCCGGATCTGGCCGCCATCGAACGACAGTTCCATCACCTGGTGCGGATCATTCCCAGCGAAGGGCTGATTATTTATCCGCAGGCCGAAACGGCGTTGCAGCGAGTGATTGAGATGGGCTGCTGGACGCCCGTGCAGACCACTGGCGAAGGTGCCCTGTGGCAGGCTCGATTACTCAGCGAAGACGGCTCGCGTTTCGAAGTGCTGTTTGATGGCGCTGTGCAAGGCGTGGTCGACTGGTCGTTGACCGGTCAGCACAACGTCGCCAACGCCTTGGTTTGTTTAGCTGCGGCGCGCCATGTGGGCGTGGTGCCGGAGCTGGGGATTGCCGGCTTGAGCGCATTCAAGAACGTCAAGCGGCGGATGGAGAAGGTCGCTGAAGTGGCCGGCGTGACTATCTATGACGACTTCGCCCACCACCCCACCGCCATCGCCACCACCCTTGACGGCCTGCGCAAAAGCGTCGGCGCAGCGCAGTTGATTGCCATCATCGAGCCGCGCTCCAACTCGATGAAACTCGGCGCCCACCGCGCCGGTTTACCTGAATCGGTGGTCCAGGCCGATCAGGTGTTCTGGTATGCGCCGGCCAACCTGGGCTGGGACTTGGCCGCCACTGTGGCCAGTAGCACGGTGCCGACTCAAGTTTGCGATTCTCTGG
>JAURXE010000104.1 GCA_030654635.1 Pseudomonas sp. | reverse complement strand
CAGCCCGGCGCATTCTACGCAGATTTCGCTGCTTTGCAACCCCTCATTTAAAGCTAACTTCTTGTTTTACAAGGAGTTTTACGAGAGGTCTACGCCGTAAGAGGTGCGCATTATAGGCCCTCAGATTATCCCGTCAAGACTTAATTTATGGACGAGTCAAACTTAAGCGTAATGCGTGCAAATGCCTTCTTGCCGGCCTGGCAGACGTGGGTAGCGCCGCAAGCAAAGACGAACTCACGATCCACTACCGCACCATCTATACGCACCGCGCCAGAAGCCAGCAAGTCGCGAGCGGCCGCTGCGTTCTTTACCATCCCAGCCTTATTAAGCAGGGACGAAATAGGCAAGGCCTCGGCAGACAACAATTCAATCTCCGGCAAATCCTCTGGAAGCTCCCCCTCCTTCATACGGTTGCCTGCCGCGCGATGCGCAGTGGCAGCCGCCTCAGCGCCATGAAACCGCGCAACAATTTCTTCAGCCAGCAGAATTTTGATATCGCGCGGGTTGGCACCCGCCTCAACATCACACTTAAAGGCAGCAATCTCATCCATCGAGCGGAAGCTCAGCAATTCGAAGTAGCGCCACATCAACGCATCCGGAATCGACACCAGCTTGCTATACATAACCCCTGGCGATTCCTGGATCCCCACATAGTTGCCGAGCGACTTGGACATCTTCTTGACGCCATCCAAACCTTCCAACAGCGGCATAGTCAGGATCACTTGCGGCTCCTGCCCATAGGCGCGCTGCAGTTCGCGCCCCATCAACAGGTTGAATTTCTGATCGGTGCCACCCAGCTCGATATCAGCATGCAGCGCCACCGAGTCATAGCCCTGAACTAGCGGGTAGAGAAACTCATGAATGGCAATCGGTTGATTGGTTGAGTAACGCTTACTGAAGTCGTCACGTTCAAGCATGCGCGCGACCGTGTACTGCGAGGTTAGACGGATAAAATCCGCCGGACTGAGCTGATCCATCCAAGTAGAGTTGAAGGCCACCTCGGTTTTGGCTGGATCAAGAATCTTGAACACCTGACTCTTATAGGTCTCAGCATTTTCCAGCACCTGCTCACGGGTCAGCGGCGGTCGCGTGGCGCTTTTACCGCTCGGATCGCCAATCATCCCGGTGAAATCACCGATCAGAAACACCACCTGATGCCCAAGCTCTTGAAACTGACGCAGCTTATTAATAAGTACCGTGTGCCCGAGATGCAGATCGGGGGCAGTTGGATCGAATCCGGCCTTGATCCGTAGCGGTTGACCACGCTTAAGCTTCGCGACCAATTCCGACTCGACCAACACCTCTTCCGCGCCGCGCTTAATTAGCGCCAACTGCTCTTCAACCGACTTCATCACAGACTCACAACCACTCAAAAATTAAAGGGAACCAACCATACAAGATCGCGGACTAATTACAAGTTTCGCGCCATGCAGCCATCTTCAGCAACACAAGGGTTGCCTCACCCACGCTTTGCTTATATTTTAAGCAGCCAGTAGGACTTTTCACCTTTCGTTTCTTTCATTTTCATTTTCATTTTCATTTTCATTTTCATTGTCATTTTCATTACTTAAGAATCCTGCCCACTTATGACTGATAAAGCCAATAAGCCACCCCTGTACCCAAAAAACCACCTGCTAGCCGCCAGCGGCGTAGCAGCGATGCTGAGTTTGGGGCTCCTGATTTTTCCGTCCAGCCAAGTTGAAGCGATGCGCACATCGCTCACTCTCGAGCTGGGTGACGGCACTCAGCCAACTACCGCAGAACAAGACGCCGCACTCGCAAGCTCAGTCACCTCGCCCTTTGCCAAGATAGATAGCGCTGACAGCGCCGCCAGCAAACCGGCTAACGCGGCCGCTACACCACCCAGCGACCCCAGCCGCAAAAGCATTACCGTCAGCAACGGCGATACGCTGTCGACCGTATTTACCAAGGTCGGACTAACGAGCAACGACCTGCACGATGCGGTTAACAGCAGCAAGGACGCCAAGAGCTTCAGCAGACTGAACGTCGGCCAAGTGCTGGAGTTTGATCTCTCAGCCAGTGGTCAACTGAAGCGCTTACAGAGCAAACTCAGCGACCTGGAAAGCATCAGCCTGGACAAAACGGCCCAGGGTTATGCCTTTAAGCGCGAGCTGATCAAGCCCGATCTACGCGCCACCTACACCCGCGGCGTGATTAACAGCTCACTCTCGCAATCGGCCCAGCGCGCCGGACTTTCGCACGGTGTGACGATGGACATGGCCCGCGTGTTTGGCTACGACATCGATTTCTCCGAGGATATTCGCCAGGGCGATGAGTTCGAGCTGGTCTACGAGCAAAAAGTCATCAAAGACAAAGCCGTCGGCACCGGCAATATCCTCTCCGCACGCTTCACCAACCGCGGCAAGACCTTCACTGCGGTGCGCTATACCAACAAACAGGGCAACACCAGCTATTACACGGCCGAAGGCAACAGCATGCGCAAAGCCTTTATCCGCTCGCCAGTGGATTTTGCCCGCATCAGCTCCGGCTTTTCCATGGGCCGCCGGCACCCGATCCTGAACAAAATTCGCGCCCATAAAGGCATCGATTATGCCGCAGCACGCGGCACCCCGATCAAAGCTGCCGGCGATGGGCGAGTGTTATTGGCAGGCCGCCAAGGCGGCTACGGCAATGTTGTGATCATTCAGCACGGCAATAGCTACAAGACCCTCTATGGCCACATGCAGGGTTTTGCCAAAAACGTGCGTACCGGCGCCAGCGTAAAACAGGGCCAGGTTATTGGTTACATTGGCACCACCGGCCTCTCCACCGGGCCGCACCTGCATTACGAATTTCAAGTGAATGGTCGCCATGTCAATCCGCTGAGCATCAAAACGGCGATGGCCGACCCGATTGGCGGTGCCGACAAACAACGCTTCCTCCAGCAAAGCAAGCCATTGATGGCACGCATGGACCAGGAAAAGTCCAGCATGCTGGCCCTGAACAAGCGCTGAGGGCATGCCTCTTTATCTTGGGATTATGTCTGGAACTAGCCTCGATGGTTTCGACATAGCCCTGATTGAGCAAACAGATACCTGCCGCCTGCTCGCCAACCACTACCTGCAGATGCCGAGTGATCTGCGCCAAGAGCTGCTCGCGCTTTGCAGCAGCGGCCCGGATGAGCTCGCGCGCGCGGCCATGGCTGAACAGCGCTGGGTACAGCTAGCGGCCCAAGGCATTCAAACCCTACTAAGCGAACAGAATCTAGCCGTCAGCGCTATTCGCGCAATTGGCAGCCATGGCCAGACGATTCGGCATGAACCGACGCGCGGCTATAGCATCCAAATCGGCAACCCGGCGCTGCTCGCTGAACTTACCGGTATCTGCGTGGTTAGCGATTTTCGCCGCCGCGATCTGGCCGCCGGCGGTCAGGGCGCACCACTGGTGCCAGCGTTTCACCAAACCCTGTTTGCCTGCGACAAACACTGCGCAGTGCTCAACATCGGCGGCTTTAGCAATCTCAGCCTGCTTGAACCGGACCGAGAAGTGCAGGGGTTCGACTGCGGCCCCGGCAACGTCTTAATGGATGCCTGGATCGATCAGCAACAGGGCGAACGCTTCGACCGTGACGGCGCCTGGGCAGCCAGCGGCCAAGTGCAACCACAATTGCTGCAAGCCCTGCTTGGGGATGCGTTCTTTCAAGCACGGGGCCCAAAAAGTACCGGCCGCGAGCTGTTTAACCTTTGCTGGCTGGAACAGCATTTAACTCGCCTGCCAAGCTATGCCGCCGCCGATGTGCAAGCCACACTACTGGAGCTCACCGCCCAGAGCATCGTCGCCGCGCTCACCGCAGCGCAGCAACAGACCGAAGTACTGCTGGTCTGCGGCGGCGGCGCCCACAACGGCGCCTTGGTGCGGCGCTTCCAGTCGCTGCTGCCGGCAGCACAAGTGAGCAGCACCGACAGCCACGGCGTACCTGCCGACTGGGTTGAGGCAATGGCCTTTGCCTGGCTCGCCCATTGCTGCCTGGAAGGTATTCCCGCCAACCGCCCTAGCGTCACCGGCGCACGCGGCTTGCGGGTGCTGGGCGCCATCTACCCTGCCTAACTAGGCTGGATGGCAACCATCGCAGTCGTTAGTTGGCCGAGATGGCTACTTTCCCGCTCCACAGAAACGACAATGCCGCGCATAAGCGCGGCATTGTAGAGGTAACGTCCGAATCAGATCGTAAACGACTGCCCGCAACCACAGGTGCTCGAGGCGTTCGGGTTTTTGATCACAAACCGCGAGCCTTCCAAACCTTCTTGATAGTCCACTTCAGAACCGGCTAGGTACTGGAAGCTCATCGGGTCGACTACCAAACTAACGCCTTCGCGCTCAACGATGGTGTCATCGTCGGCCAACTCATCATCGAAGGTAAAACCATACTGGAAGCCCGAGCAGCCGCCGCCGGTAACAAACACACGTAATTTCAAACGCGGATTGCCCTCTTCCTCGACCAGGCTTTTTACCTTGTTGGCCGCACCCGGGGTGAACTGCAAAGGACTGGGTGTGAAGGTTTCGACGCTCATGCTGCTCTCCTGACGCTATGCGCCCTACTGCTTTAGGCAAGCATTATCCGCTTACCCGACCAAACTGGTCAACTATTCTCCACCACCCGCCATGCCTGGCGACCAATGGTGCGCTTAAGGCAGCAGCGCCGCATGCCCCAAGCCCAAGCCCTCATTCAGGCCCAAACGGATATTCATGCACTGTATGGCTTGGCCTGAAGCGCCCTTGACCAGGTTATCTATCACCGACAACACCACCACCAGATCGCCGCCTTGCGGGCGATGCACGGCTAAACGACAGACGTTGGCACCGCGTACGCTACGAGTTTCTGGATGGCTGCCGGCCGGCATCACATCGACAAAAGGCTCGTTGGCGTAACGCCGCTCGAACAGCCCTTGCAGATCAATCGAGCGGTCCGCCACTGTCGCGTACAGCGTGGCGTGAATGCCGCGAATCATCGGCGTCAAGTGTGGTACGAAGGTCAAGCCAATCTCGCCACCGGCTGCCCGGCGCAGGCCTTGGCTGATTTCCGGCAGGTGCCGATGGCCTTTCACCCCATAGGCTTTCATGTTTTCACCGGCTTCGCTAAATAGCGAGCCGACGCTAGCACCACGACCGGCGCCACTGACGCCGGATTTGCAGTCGGCAATCAAGCGGCTGTTATCGGCGATTCCCGCCTCCAGCAACGGCAGAAAGCCCAGCTGAGTGGCAGTCGGGTAGCAGCCCGCCACGGCAATCAAGCGCGCTTGCTGGATCTTGGCCCGATTAACTTCCGGCAGGCC
>JAURXE010000103.1 GCA_030654635.1 Pseudomonas sp. | reverse complement strand
GCCGCTGCGCGGATTGATATCCGGCACGCCGATGCTGACATGGTTAAAACCCAGTTCGCGCAGCAAACCCATGGTCGCCCAATCGGCATGCGGCAAATCGATTTCGATGCTGTAGTCACCGAGCGGCTGCGACTGAAAATTAAACCGCTGCTGCAGATGGCCCATCAACCGGCTCAATTCGACCGCGCCTGGAGTGCCGCCACTCAGGTGAAACTGCTCGACGCGCTGCTGGGCGCCGAGGTGACAACTGAGCAGGTCGATCTCCCGCTCCAGACCATCCAGATAGCGGCTAATCGCGCCATCGTCAGTCGGCTGAGCGGCGCCATTGCGGCTGGCCATCGGCAGCTGCACGGCCAGCGCCAGCGGGCGCCCGGCGCGGCGACTGGTGCGCAGGGCGCGCAGCAGATCGAAGGCGGCAATCCCCCGGTGAAACTGGCTAATGTGCGGATAACTGCCGCAACCGGCCGCGCCGTGGGCGTAGCTATGGCTTAATCGGCTGTTCCATTCGATGGCTGCACACATACGACTCTCCCGACGCGACTGCAACTTGCAGTGTCGGGGGCTGGCCGGCAAAAGCGCTTGATCAGGGTCAACATCTTGGCTTGGCAGCTACTTCAAACCCAAACGGCGCGCCAGCTTATGCAGGTTGCTCGGGTCGAGGTCGAGGTCACGGGCGGCGTTCGCCCAGTTATCCCCACAGCGCGCCAGAGCCTGCAAAATGCTCTGCCGCTGGCAGGCCTCCACCGCCTCGCGCAGTGAACAGGCCGGGGCCGCAACCCCATCGTCCACCTGCTGCGGGATCACGGCGGCGAACTGCCCATTGGCCCGTTCCAAGTCGAGCAACTCCGGCTCCAAAGTCAGAATCTGCGTGCGGCTGGCGCCACGGCTGAGCAGCTTGACCGCAGCGCGGCTGATCACATGCTCTAACTCGCGCACATTGCCGGGCCAGGCGTAGGCCAGCATGGCCCGCTCCGCCGCCGGCGACAGGCGCATGCTGCGCAAACCCAGGCGCGCCCGATTGAGTTCGAGAAAATGCCCGGCCAGCATCAGCACATCATTGCCCCGCTCGCGCAGCGGCGGGATAGGTACCGGGTACACCGACAGCCGGTGATACAGGTCGGCGCGAAAATGCCCGTCGCGGATACTGTCGGGCAAGTGCCGGTTGGTGGCGGCGATGATCCGCACGTCCACGTGCAACGGCTTGTCGGCGCCCAGGCGCTGGATCTCGCCGTTTTGCAGCACCCGCAATAATTTGGCCTGCACGCTGAGGGGCAACTCGCCCACTTCATCGAGCAGCAAGGTGCCGCCATTGGCCGCGTCGAAGCGTCCGGGGCGGTCGGTGGTGGCGCCAGAAAACGCGCCTTTGACATGACCAAACAACTCGCTCTCGGCCAGCGACTCGGGCCACGCGGCGCAGTTGACCTGAAGACGTGGTTTGTTACGGCGGCGCGACCAGCTGGGCACACGACGGGCGAACAACTCCTTACCGACCCCGGTTTCACCCAGCAGCAGCACCGGCAACTCCGAGTCGGCCACCACCTCCAGCTCGCTCAGCAACTGACGGATGGCCTGGCTCTGACCGAGAATCTCGCCCTCGTCCGCCAGCAGCTGCGGGCTTTGCGCGTCGCAACGGGACAGCC
>JAURXE010000341.1 GCA_030654635.1 Pseudomonas sp. | reverse complement strand
CAGGCGCACGAAGGCTTCTTTGACCGACTCGGACAGGCCGTCGTCCATGGTGAAGCGCTCGCGGGACCAGTCCACCGAACTGCCCAGGCGGCGAATCTGCCGGGTGATGGTGCCGCCGGATTCTTCCTTCCATTCCCAGACTTTCTCCAGGAACTTCTCGCGGCCCAGGTCGTGGCGGCTGATGCCGTTGGCGCCCAGTTGCCGCTCAACCACCATCTGGGTGGCGATGCCCGCGTGGTCGGTGCCCGGCTGCCAGAGGGTGTTGCGGCCCTGCATGCGGCGAAAACGGATCAGCGCATCCATGATCGCATTATTGAAACCGTGGCCCATGTGCAGGCTGCCGGTGACGTTCGGCGGCGGGATCATGATGGTGTAGGAGTCGCCTGCGCCTTGTGGGGCGAAGTAGTTGTTCGCCTCCCAAGTTTGGTACCAGGAAGTTTCAATGGCGTGCGGCTGGTAGGTTTTGTCCATGCGCTGGGCCCCTGTTGGCAGCTATTCGGGAAAGCCGACCAGTATAACGGGGATGACCGGCGCTGTGGGCGCGGGCTTGCTAGCGTTTGCGTTGGCTTAATAATTGGTTGAGGTGGGCGTCGAGGCGAGTTTTCAGCTCGGCTTCGATCAGTGGCACGAAGTCGTCGATGATGTCTTGCAGCATCAGGTGGGCAGCGGTGCGCAGTTCACGGTCGAGGCGATTGAGCTCCAGGGCGGCGGGATGCAGGCGCTGCTGTAACTGTTCGCTGATGGATTCGTTTGGCGCAGGGTTAGTTGCTGGAGCTGGAGCTGGAGTTGCGTGCGTCGGGCTTGGCTGCGGCGCCATCGGTTTGGCAGTCGCAGCTGAAGTTGCTGCACTGCTGGCCACTGGCTGCGGCCGGCTGGCGGGTGCTGACAGGTTAAACAGGGGCGCGCCGAGATCTGCGGGGCTGACGACTTCCGACAGCAGTGGGATCGAGTTGGGATCGATCAACTCGGTCAGCAGCGGCGGCTCCAGCGGACTTTGCTCAAGCAGCTGGCGGATCGACTCCAGGTCGTGCAGCAGGTTGCCCGGTTTGTTTGGTTTTTGACTGTCCATAACCTAAGGCTACAACTCGACTCGTTGCGGGGCGTAACCCCGTTGCCGGTAAAGGCGGAAATTGTCGCGGGCCAGCCCCAGCTGTTCGGGCTGCTGGTTGACTATCTCGATAATCCGGCTGAAGTGCTCGCAGCCGTCAGAAATGCTTGGGCTCAGGTTAATCAGCAGGCCTTGTGGGGTGACTGGCGGCTGATCCAGACCGATCACCACCGGGGCGTTCGGCTCATCAACGTAGAGATTATGCGGGATAAAGGTTTCACCTTTAAAACGCCAGAGCAGCTCATCCAGCTCTGCGCACTGCGCCACATCGGCGCCGCGCAAGAACACCGGCAGGCCGGCGCGCCAAGCTTTGGCGGCCAGCTGACAGGCCATCTTCAGACGACCTGCCGGTTGGCTGCCTTGCAGTACGTAAAACTCGACTCTCACTGCACCCGATCCAGCAGGTATTGGGTCAGCAATGGCACGGGACGGCCGGTGGCGCCTTTGTCTTTACCGCCGCTGATCCAGGCGGTGCCGGCGATGTCGAGGTGCGCCCAGTGGTATTTTTTGGCGAAGCGCGACAGGAAGCAGCCGGCGGTGATTGAGCCGGCTTTTGGCCCGCCGATGTTGGCGATGTCGGCAAACGGGCTGTCGAGCTGCTCTTGATACTCGTCAAACAGCGGTAATTGCCAGGCGCGGTCATCGGCGGCCTTGCCGGCGCTGAGCAATTGCTCGATCAGCGCGTCGTTATTGCCCATCACCGCCGAGGTGTTGCTGCCCAGGGCGACGATGCAGGCGCCGGTGAGGGTGGCGATGTCGATCACTGCCTGCGGCTTGAAGCGTTCGGCGTAGGTCAGGGCGTCGCACAGCACCAAACGGCCTTCAGCGTCGGTATTGAGGATTTCCACGGTTTGTCCGCTCATGGTGCTGACAATATCGCCGGGACGGGTGGCGCCGCCGCTGGGCATGTTCTCGGCGCAGGCCAGGATGCAGACCAGATTGAGCGGCAATTGCAGCTCGAGTACCGCGTGCAAGGTGCCGAACACGCTGGCGGCACCGCACATGTCGTACTTCATCTCATCCATGCCCAGACCCGGTTTCAGGCTGATGCCGCCGGTGTCGAAGGTGATGCCTTTGCCGACCAGGGCGAAAGGTTTGTCGGCTTTCTTGCCGCCTTGGTAGTTGAGCACGATCAGCTTGGGTGGCTGGTCGCTGCCCTGGGCCACGGCCAGAAAGGCGCCCATGCCCAGCTCTTTCAGTTGTTTTTCGTCGAGGATTTCGACTTTTAGCTGTTTGTGCGCCTTGCCTAGGGCCTTGGCTTGTTCGGCCAGGTAGCTCGGGTGGCAGAGGTTGGGCGGCAAATTGCCCAGGTCGCGGGTGAAGGCCATGCCGCTGGCGATGGCTTGGGCGTGCAGGCTGGCGCGTTCAACCTCGGCCAGCTCGGTCTTGTCGGCCAGCAGGGTGATTTTTTTCAGGGCCAGTGGTTCGGCCTTGTTGCTCTTGAATTGTTCAAATAGGTAGCCGCCATCGGCCAGGGTTTCGACTAATAAACGGGTCTTGCCGTAACTGTCGCGGCCTTTTACCGCCACTTCGCCCAGGGCCAGGGTCGCATCGCTGCCGCCCAAACCTTTAAGAACGCTCAAGGTAGCGCTGACCAATTTGCGCAATTGACGGTCGGTTAATTCGGCTTCTTTACCGCAGCCGACCAGCAGCACGCGCTCGGCTTTGAGGTTTGGCAGGCTATGCAGCAGTAGGGTTTGCCCGAGCTTGCCGGTCAGGTCGCCACGCTTGAGCAGGCTGCTGATGGCACCGCCGGCGGCCGCATCGAGGGCGCTGGCGACTAAGCCGAGTTTGCCGCCTTCGGCAATGGCAACGACCAGGGTGGCGGTTTTCAGGGTTGCGGCAGGGCTGCTTTTAACCAGAAATTGCATAGCGAGGTGTCCCCAAGACAAAGAGTCGTGATTGCAGGATAATGCCGGCTGATTTTTGGTGCTGCGCCTTATGGCGGGCCGGCAACAATGTGGCTAGTTTGAGCGTAGCCACCTGAGCCTGACAACCCTGGAGTGTCCGGTTTGATCGTCTTCCGTTATTTATCCCGCGAACTGTTACTGACCTCTGGCGCCGTAAGTGCGGTGCTGCTGGTCATTATTATGAGCGGGCGCTTTATCAAATACCTGGCGCAAGCGGCTGAAGGGCGGCTGGACCATACGGTGCTGTTCTTGATCATGGCCTACAAGTTGCCAAGCTTCTTGCAGCTGATTTTGCCCCTGGGGCTGTTTCTCGGGGTGCTGCTGGCATATGGCCGGTTGTACCTGGACAGTGAAATGACCGTGCTGTCGTCCGCCGGCATGAGCCAGCAGCGTTTGGCCGGTTATACCTTGGTGTCGGCCACTGGCGTGGCCTGCCTGGTGGCGTGGTTGAGCCTGGGCCTGGCGCCGCAAGGTTCGACCGAGGTGGCGCGGATTCTCAATAAACAAGCGGCCATGACCGAGTTCGATACCCTCGAAGCCGGGCGTTTTCAGTCGATTCGTAAAGGCTCGCGGGTCACCTATACCGAGCAGTTGACTGCCGATCGTAGCCAGTTGTCGGGGGTGT
>JAURXE010000091.1 GCA_030654635.1 Pseudomonas sp. | reverse complement strand
ACCGCTGGCAGGCTTTTCTGCTGCTGGGGCTGGTGGCCACCTACCGGATGTCCGACACCGTGATGGGCGTAATGGCCAACGTTTTCTATATTGACCAAGGTTTTACCAAGGAGCAGATCGCCAGAGTCAGCAAGATCTTTGGCCTGTTTATGACCCTGTTCGGCGCCGGCTTAGGGGGGGTACTGATCGTGCGCTTTGGCATCATGCCGATCCTATTTATCGGCGGAGTGACCTCGGCGGCAACTAATTTGTTGTTTGTGCTGCTGGCTGACATGGGCCCGCACCTGCCCATGCTGATGGTCAGCATCTCCTGTGACAACTTCAGTTCAGGCCTGGCCACTGCGGCCTTTGTGGCCTACCTGTCGAGCCTGACCAACCTGAAGTTCTCCGCCACCCAATACGCCATGCTCAGTTCACTGATGCTGTTACTGCCAAGGCTGATCGGTGGTTACTCGGGAGTCATGGTGGAAAAACTTGGCTACGCAGAGTTCTTTTTGATCACCGCCCTGCTCGGAATACCGACGCTGCTGCTGGTCGCCCTGCAGTGGCGCAAACAAATAATGCCAGCCAGCAGTGAAAACCATCAGGCATAAAAAGGCCGACTCTAGGTCGGCCTTTTGCAGCGTGCGGTCATAACTTTGGCTGAGTATCAGTCGCGAAAGTTATTGAACTGCAACGGCATGCTGAAATCGCGGGCGCGCAAGGCGGCCATGGCCTCTTGCAGATCGTCGCGTTTCTTGCCGGTGACCCGCACTTGCTCGCCCTGAATGGCGGCCTGCACTTTCAGCTTGCTGTCTTTGATATGGGCGACGATCTTCTTCGCCAGTTCCTTATCAATACCCTCACGCAGGGTCGCTTCTTGTTTAACGCCTTTGCCTGATGGAAAAGCGTCTTTGTACTCCAGGCATTGGACATCAATTTTGCGCTTGATCAACGACTGCTCAAGAATCGGCTTCATTTGCTCAAGAATAAAATCGGCATCACCAGTCAGATCAATGACCAGATCTTTCAGCTCGAAGCTACCTTTGCCACGCAAATCAAAACGCCGATCCAGCTCTTTGCTGGCATTATCGATGGCATTGGTGACTTCGTGTTTATCCAATTCGGACACCACGTCGAACGAGGGCATGGGTTTTCTCCAAAATAATAGGCGCCAGATAGAAGGCGCGACCGACGTCACGGACGGACGCCTCGCGGCTTGACGGTTTAAACGCGAAGTCATTATAACTGTTCGCATCCATATAGACCGGCTCAACGCCGGCGTTTATTGCCCCCTTAGTGAGCACCTCAATGCCCAACCCGCACCTCAGCATTCTGGTGGTCGATGACACCAAGTTCTCCAGCGCAATTATCGGTCGCGCCCTGAAACTGGCTGGTTATCTCGATGTACGTTTTGCCAGCAGCGCCCTTGAAGCCCTCACCCTGCAAGAACAACGCCCCGCCAGCGTCTTGCTGGCCGATTGGATGATGCCGGAGATTGACGGTTTAGAGCTGACCAGCCGGGTTCGCCAGCTGGATGAAATGACCCATCACTACACCTACATCATGCTGCTGACCGGTCGCGAAGGCGAAAACGTGCTGGGTGAAGCCTTTGAAAGCGGTGTCGATGACTTCATCAACAAGGCCGCCATGCACGAACAACTGGTGCCACGGGTGTTTGCCGCCGACCGTTTGTGCAACACCTTGCAGCGCCTGCTGCAGGAAAACCACTTGCTGGCGCAGAACATCTCCAGCCTCGAAGAGCGCAACCTGATCGATCCGCTGACCGGTCTTGGCAACGTCCGCCTGCTCCAGCAACGCCTGAGCGACAGCCTGCGCCAGCTGGAATCCCGTGGTGGCGCGCTGTGCTATTTGCTGATCGGTTTGCAGGAAGCTGGCCAGCTACGCGAGCAATATGGCGAGAACTTTCACAGTGAGCTGCTGCATGGTGTGGCCCGTCGCCTGCAGCAGCACGTGCGCCCCCTCGACGTGCTAACCAGGCTCGACGACAGCCACTTCGGTCTGATTGCCCTGATGGAAAACATCCAGGAATGCTCACCCAGCAGCTTCAAGCGTTTGCATGAAGGCTTGAACCTCAAAGCCTTTAAAACCAGCGAAGGCTTTATCACCCTCAAGGCCGGCATCAGCCTGGTCGGCCTCGACGCCAAGGCCCTGCCATTAACGCCTCAGAACCTGATCGACAAAGCCGTCGAACTGCTGCCAGAGGCCTATGACAACGGTCGAATCAACGCCACGCGCCTGTCACCTCCCCAATAAATGCTATGACTTGGCATGTCTTGGGGGCCGGTAGCTTGGGAACTTTGTGGGCCGTACGCCTGGCTCGCGCCGGCTTGCCGGTGCGGTTGATTTTGCGCGATCAGGCGCGACTCAATGCCTATCGGCAAGCCGGCGGGCTGACGCTCATTGAGCAGAGCCAGCACTGCCTGCATGCCATAGAAGCCGAAACCCTCAACGCCACCACGCCAATCCAGCGCCTGCTGCTGACTTGCAAAGCCTATGATGCAGCCGCCGCAGTTAGCGCACTCAAGCCGCGCCTGACCGCGAATGCCGAAGTTATCCTGCTGCAAAACGGTCTCGGCAGTCAGCAACAGGTCGCTGAGCAGGTCGCGCCATAGCGCTGCATTTTCGCCAGCAGCACCGAGGGTGCGTTTCGCCAAAGCGACTTTGGCGTGGTATTTGCCGGCGCCGGCCACACCTGGCTCGGCGACCCCCACCAGCCGTCTGCTCCCGTGTGGCTAGAGCAGCGAGATCGCGCCGGTATCCCCCAGCCGTGGACCGCTGAAATTCTCTCCAAGCTGTGGCGCAAGCTGGCGATCAATTGCGCAATCAATCCGCTGACAGTGCTGCACGATTGCCGCAACGGCGAGTTGCTGAACCATCCCGCCGAAGTTAGCCAGCTCTGCACTGAGTTGGTCGAACTGCTCCAGGCCAACGACCAAGCCAGCGCCGCCATTGATCTGCACGCCGAAGTGCTGCGGGTAATTAACGCCACGGCGACCAATTACTCCTCCATGCAACAAGACGTCAGCCGCCAACAACGCAGCGAAATCAGCTATTTGCTTGGTTACGCCAGCGCCGCGGCAAGCCGCCAACGACTGCACCTGCCCCAGTTGCAAGACCTGCACCTACGCCTGACCGCCCATCTGCTCGCCCGCGGATTGCCCAGCGACTAGCAGCCGCGCTACCCTGCCAAACACTCGCCCCATGATCAGCTAGCCGCCCGCCATGTCCCTGCGCCAGACATTAGCCAACCTCAGCGTTGGGCATAAACTCCTCGCCGCGCTTCTGGTGCTGCTGGCCACTGTGCTGCTGGTGGTGAATTTAGTCTTTGTCAGCGCCGTCTATTGGATTGCCCGGCAAAGCGTCGACCCGCAAGCCTTGACCAGCATCGGCCGACTGCTCAGCAACCCCGCTTTAAGCCACGCAGCACTGGCCTCAGACAGCGGCGCCGAAGCGCTGCTGGATAACCTCAGCGAGTTTCCCACGCTACGCGCCGCCGCACTGTACGACCACCACGGATTGCGCCTGGCAGAGCTGCAGCAAGACGACTCACTGCCACTGCCCGAACATTTTGAGCAAGTAGCTGACTGGCTGCAGGACAACCAAGGCGCGACGCACGTAGTTATGTTGGAGCAGCCCGGACAAGCACCCGGCCACCTGTTACTGGTCGCCGCCAGCGAGCTGTCACCGGCCTTCTATCAAGGCATAGTCACCGCCAGCCTGTTGATTCTGTGCTTGAGCCTGCTGCTCTGGTTAGTGGTGGCCAGGCAGGTGCGCAGCCTGGTGACTAAACCCATTCGCCGCCTGGAGGAATTGTCGCGGCAAGTCACCAACCAGGAAAACTACGCCCTGCGCGCCCGCCCCGGCAATAACGACGAACTGGGCAGTTTGGCGGAGGCCTTCAACACCATGCTGACGCGCATTCAGGCCCGCGAGGATGAACTCAAACGCGCCCGCGACGACGCCCAGACCGCCAGCGATGCTGCCCAGCAACTGACCAAGCAAACCCGCCACTCCAACCGCAAACTGGAAATGGAGGTGCAGGTCCGCAACAAGATCGAGAAAAAACTCACCGGCTTTCAGAATTACCTCAACAGCATCATCAACTCCATGCCCTCGGCGCTGATCGCCCTGGATGAACAACTCTTCGTTACCCAATGGAATCAGGAGGCCAGCCGACTCTCCGGTACGCCATTGAACAAGGCACTGAACCAGCCGATCTTCCTTGCATTCCCCTCGCTCAAGCCTTTTCTCGAGCAACTCAAACGCACCAATGAACGCCACCAGGTGGAAAAAACCGAACGGGTAACCTGGACCAAAAATGATCAGCCGCAGCACTTCTCCCTGACCTTTTACCCCTTGGTGGGTAGCGGTGGCCGGGGGGTGGTGATCCGCATCGACGACATCAGCCAACGACTGGCCATGGAAGAGCTGATGGTGCAGTCGGAGAAAATGCTTTCAGTCGGCGGCTTAGCGGCCGGCATGGCCCACGAAATCAACAACCCGCTGGGGGCGATTTTGCACAACGTGCAAAACATTCGCCGCCGGCTGTCCAGTGAGCTGGAAAAAAACCTCGCCCAGGCCGCCGACAGCGGCGTCGAGTTGAGCGCGGTGAGCGACTACCTGAACCGCCGGGAAATCCCACAATTGCTCGACGGAATTCAGCAGGCTGGCTCGCGGGCAGCGAAAATCGTCACCCATATGCTCAGCTTCAGTCGCCTCAGCAGCCGCGAACTTAGCGCCTGCCAATTACCGCTGCTGATCAATCAAGCGGTGGAGATTGCCGGCAATGATTTTGACCTGATCGAAGGCTTCGACTTTAAGGGCCTGGAGATTCAACGCGAGTTCGACCCGCAACTCGGCAGCGTACCGGCCACCGCCAACGAGTTGGAGCAGGTGCTGCTGAACTTGCTGAAAAACGCCGCCCAAGCGATTCATCAGCGCCCCGCAGGTGGGCCGCCGGGACGCATCATCTTGCGCTGCAAGCTCAGCCCGCCCTGGGCGCAAATCCAGGTCGAGGACAACGGCATCGGCATGCCGGAAGCGGTGCGCAAACGCATTTTCGAGCCCTTTTTCACCACCAAGGAAATTGGTCAAGGCACCGGTCTTGGCCTGTCCGTGGCCTATTTCATTATCACCAACAACCACAAAGGCCAGATGGAGGTGCACTCCAAGCTTGGCCAAGGCAGCTGCTTTAGCGTGCGCCTGCCGCTGCAACTGCTGGTTGACCAACAAGGAACTTGAACATGGGTTTTCGTCTGTCCAAAATCTACACCCGCACCGGCGACAGTGGCGAAACCGGCCTGGCCGATGGCCGCCGCGTGGCCAAGGACCACCCGCGTATCGAGGCGATGGGTGAGGTCGACAGCCTCAACAGCCAGCTGGGCCTGCTGCTGGCCGAACTGGCCGAGCAAGAGGCGATGTGGCCGGGCTTGAGTGAACTGAGCGAAGTGCTCGCGCCCTGCCAGCACCGCTTGTTTGATCTGGGCGGCGAGCTGGCAATGCCCGAATATAAAGCGCTCGCCCAGCCGGAAATTACCCGTTTGGAAGCCGCCATTGACCGCTGGAACGATGAGCTGGGGCCGCTGGAAAACTTCATCCTGCCCGGCGGTTCACGCCTGATTGCCCAAGCGCACCTGTGCCGCAGCTTGGCCCGCAGCGCCGAGCGGCGTTGCCAGCACCTGAGCGCCGTGGAACCCTTGGAAGGGGTTGGCTTAGCCTATTTGAATCGACTGTCGGATTTACTCTTTGTCGCCGCTCGGCTGATCGGTCGCCGGCAAAATATCCAGGAAATACTCTGGCAGGCGGCGAGTAAGCCCGACGCTTAAACGCCCGGTCAAGCTCAAACAGTCGGCCAAAAGGCGCGAATCCCGGCCACCCCTTGGGCGCCAATCTGCCAGGCCCGCTCGCTATCCTGCGGGCTTAGGCCGCCCAAGAGAAATACCGGCAGATTGCAGGCGCCGATCAATTCGCTGGCAACGTCCCAGCCCAACGGTGCCGCATCAGGATGGGTCAGGGTCGGCTGCAACGGCGACAGGGTGACGAAATCCACCCCCATCTGCGCCGCCAACGCCAACTCTTCGGCGTTGTGACAGGAGGCCGCCAGCCAGCGCTCGGCAGGAAACGGCCGACCTTTGGCGGCGTATTGGCGCAGCTGCTTGGCCGACAGTTGCCAGCCGGCTGCCGGGAAGTCGCCCAGCCACTCCAGCGGCCCCTTGAGCATCAGTTGCGCCTTGCCGGCACACAGACCCACAGCATCCACCGCCAAATCGCGGTACTGCGGGTCGTAGCCATTCGGCGCGCGCAGCTGAATCAAGCCGATACCGCTGGCCACTGCCGCCTGGATGCCTTGCAGCACTTCCTTGGGTTCAAGCCCATCGGGACTGATCAAATACAGCGACGGCAAACGCGCCGCCTGCACTATCGGCGCATTGGCCGCCGGAAACTCGTACTCGGGCAATTGCCGCGGTACGACCCAGGCCAGCGGCTGGCCCTCGGCACCGTGGGGTTCACCGCTAAAGGCGCTGACTAGCCAGACATCCAGCAGTATTTGTTTGTCGGGATAGTCGTGCTGCACCTTGATCAGCGGACGGGCGCTGGTGACGGTAATTCCAAGCTCCTCTTGCAGCTCACGGCGCAGCGCCGCGGCCACCGTTTCACCGGCCTCGACCTTGCCACCTGGGAACTCCCAGAGCCCGCCCTGATGCTGCTGATCGGCGCGCCGCGCCAGCAAGATGCGTCCATCCGCACCGCGAATCACCGCGGCCGCCACATGTACTCGTTTCACCGCAAAGGCTCCTTAAGGGCGGCCTGATACCATCGCTGGAAGGCCGGCCACTGGTAAATGGTGGTTACATAAGCGGCCGCCTGCGCCGGCAGCTCCACCTGATAGCTGTGCAAGCGCGCGGCGACCGGGGCATAGAAAGCATCGGCGATGCTGGCGTGACCAAACAAAAAGGCCCCGTCAGCACCAAAGCGCGCACGGCAATAGCGCCATAGTTCAAACACCCGCTGGATATCGGCCAGCGCATCGGCTGGAATATTCGCCAGCGGCGCCTCGCGCGCAAGGTCCATCGGCAAGTGCGTGCGCAAGGCCATAAAGCCACTGTGCATCTCGGCGCAGACGCTGCGCGCCACCCCCCGGGCATACTGCCCGCATGGCCACAGATGGGCCTCGGGGAAGCGTTCGGCAAGGTATTCGGCAATCGCCAGTGAATCCCAGAGCGGCCCCTCCTCGGTATTCAGCAACGGCACCTTGGCGGTTGGTGAGTAGGCCAATATTCGCGCGCGGGTGTCCGGCTGATCCAGCGGAATCAGCACCTCGTCATAGGCAGCTTGGGCTAACTCCAGGGCCAACCCGGCACGCAGGGACCAGGACGAATAGTTTTTGTTGCCGATGATCAGGGTCAGGGACATGGACGTGCTCCAGGCGCAAAAGGTGTCAGCCGATGTCACTGGACCTTAAAAGCCGCCCCGTTCAATAGCAAATTCCCGTTACTCATAGGCCCATGAGTAACGGGAATAGCCAGGCTCAAAACAACAGTTCGAGCAAGGCTCAGGAGCGGTATTCGGCGTTGATCCGCACGTATTCGTGGGACAGGTCGGTGGTCCAGATGGTCTCGCTGCAAGTGCCGCGGCCAAGCTCGATGCGAATGCTGATTTCCGCCTCGGCCATTACCGCAGCGCCCTGCTCCTCGGTGTAACTGGCCGAGCGCGCGCCACGGCTGGCAATGCAGACTTCGCCGAGAAACACATCGATCTTCGATACATCCAGCTGATCCACCCCAGCGCGGCCGACGGCGGCCAGGATGCGCCCCCAGTTCGGGTCGCTGGCGAACAACGCGGTCTTGATCAGTGGCGAATGGGCCACGGTGTAGCCAACATCCAAACACTCTTGATGGGTGCCGCCGCCGTTGACGACCACGGTGACGAACTTGGTCGCCCCTTCGCCATCACGGACAATGGCCTGGGCCACGTCCATGCAAACTTCAAATACCGCCTGCTTGAGCGCGGCGAACAACGTCCCGCGGCTCTCGGTGACTTCCGGCAAGTTGGCCTGGCCGGTGGCGATCAACATGCAGCAATCGTTGGTCGAGGTATCGCCATCAATGGTGATGCGGTTGAACGACTTGTTCGCCGCATCGCTGAGCAGATCCTGCAACACTGCCGGCGCGACCTTGGCGTCGGTGGCGATATAACCGAGCATGGTCGCCATGTTCGGCCGGATCATCCCGGCGCCCTTGGAAATACCGGTCACGGTGATGATCACGCCATCTTCGACGAACTGCCGACTGGCGCCCTTGGGCAAGGTGTCGGTGGTCATGATACCAATAGCCGCCTCGGCCCAGTGCTGCTCGGACAGATCGGCCAAGGCCGCAGGCAAGGCGGCGATAATCTTATCAACCGGCAACGGCTCGCCAATCACCCCGGTGGAGAACGGCAAAATCGCCTGTTCGTCGACCCCAGCCAACTGCGCCAAGGCCGCGCAGGTCTGCGTAGCGGCCAGTAGGCCCGGCTCGCCGGTACCGGCATTGGCATTGCCGGTATTGGTCAACAGGTAGCGCAACGCGCCCTTGGCGCGCTGACGAGCAAGAATCACCGGCGCGGCGCAAAAAGCATTGAGGGTGAACACCCCGGCAACGCTGGAACCTTCGGCGCAGCGCATCACCACCACGTCTTTGCGACCCTCGCGTTTGATGCCGGCCGAGGCAATCCCCAGCTCAAAACCAGCCACCGGATGCAAAATAGGAAGCGGACCAAGACCAACAGCCATGCGATTAACTCCTTGTCGTCAGCAGTCAAAACCCTGTCGGGGCTCAGCGGCGCCGGCTTGTGCCGCACCGCAGAACCTGCAGGACTCGAATCAAACACCGCAGCGGCGCGGTGATATTTAAGTGAAAACGCCGCGAGCGGCTAAAGCCGGTCGCGGCGCAGATTAAGCACCCAAGTCTTAGCTAATTTGACCGTGGCAATGCTTATATTTTTTACCCGAACCGCAAGGGCAGGCTTCATTACGGCCCACCTTAGGCTCATTACGCACCTGTACCTGCTCTTGCTCAGACTCATCCGCCGGTGACTCGTCGACTTCCGGTTGCTCCAAACCTGGCGCAGCGGCGTGGACAAACTGCATACGCTTAGCCAGCTCTTCTGCTTCGTGACGGGCGCGTGCCTCTTCCTCGGCCGGATCGTTCTGGCGCACCTGAACATGCGACAGCACCCGAATCGCGTCACGCTTGATCGAGTTCAGCAGCTCGGTGAACAGGGTGAAGGACTCGCGCTTGTACTCTTGCTTCGGATTCTTCTGCGCATAGCCGCGCAGGTGAATACCGTGACGCAGGTGATCCATGGTCTGCAGGTGATCCTTCCAGAGATCATCCAGCACGCGCAACAAGATTTGCTTCTCGAAGCTGCGCAGCG
>JAURXE010000087.1 GCA_030654635.1 Pseudomonas sp. | reverse complement strand
CCTCGATCACAACGACGAAGCGGCCGAGTTGTAACACCCGAGCGACCAATAACAACGCGCCCCGCAACGGGGCGCGTTGCGCGCAACCCAAGCCAAGCGCCACACAACTCGCCACACCCCCCGCTTATTTCCCCGTCACTGGTGCGTTAAACCGCGCGGTCGCGTTACTGCACCCATAATTCAACCATCAAGCAAACCAGTGCAAAGCCATAACTGAAACACTTATCGCTTTTAGTCTTAAAGAAAATGACTCATAGGTCAGATTATTTGTTGACCGAAAAGTCAATATTCTCTAAATTTGACCCACAGCAATGCTAAAAAACAATAAAAGTGTTCGGAGGTCATTTGTGATTCAGTTTTTACTCAATCAAGAGTTACGCAGCGAGTCGAGCCTTGATTCCAATGTCACGGTGCTCGAATACTTGCGCAACCATGCCGGCAAGCCCGGCACTAAAGAAGGTTGCGCCTCTGGCGACTGCGGCGCCTGCACCGTGGTGGTCGGCGAGCTGGAGAGCGTCAATGGCCGCGAGCGCATACGCTATCGCAGCCTGAACTCTTGCCTGACCTTCGTCTCATCCCTGCACGGCAAACAGCTGATCAGCGTCGAAGACCTCAAGCACCAAGGCCAACTACACAGCGTGCAGCAGGCGATGGTCGACTGCCACGGCTCGCAGTGCGGCTTCTGCACGCCGGGTTTTGTCATGTCGCTGTTCGCCCTGCAAAAGAACGCCGACGGTCAGGACGACGCCAGCGTGCGCCACGCCAAGACCCACGAAGCGCTGGCCGGCAATCTGTGTCGTTGTACCGGCTACCGGCCGATTCTGGACGCCGCCGAGCAGTCCTGTTGCCAAGCTCAACCGGATCAGTTCGATGCCCGCGAAGCCGCGACTATCGCTCAGCTGCAAAGCATCGCCCCGAAAGAAACCGCCGAACTCAACAGCGGTGACAAGCGTTGCCTGGTGCCGCTGACCATCGCCGACCTGGCCGACCTCTACAGCTCGCACCCGGAAGCCCGACTGCTGGCCGGCGGCACCGACCTGGCGCTGGAAGTCACCCAGTTTCACCGCGCCCTGCCGGTGATGATCTATGTCGGCAACGTCGCCGCTATGAAGCGCATCGAGCAGTTCGACGACCGCCTGGAAATCGGCGCGGC
>JAURXE010000085.1 GCA_030654635.1 Pseudomonas sp. | reverse complement strand
AAGCGGTAAAACAGGTTCGGCTCGCTGACGATATACAGATCACCCTGATCGTCCATTGCCAGCCCTTCGGCTTGCGGCACGCTGCGTTTGAGGCCATGCATGCCGGCCACCAGCGACAGGCTGCTAATCGGCTTGCCGCTGGCGTCCAACTCCAGCACCAGCCGCGACTCATCGGACAGCAGCAACAGATGGCCGCTGCCCTGATCGAACATCAAACTGGACAGGTCGCTGACAAACAAGCGCTCATCGCGCACCGCGTCGCCCTGCACATGCACGGCAAACGACTCATTAGCCTCCTGCTGGGGGAAACCCAGCACCTGCAAAATTCGCAAGGGTTTGCGCTCCTTGGCCACAAACAAGCGACGGCCGACGCTGTCGTAGGCCAGGCCTTCAAAACCGTTGTTGCTGTCTTCACCAATGCTCAGTGATAGCTGCTCGCTGTCGGCGGCATCCAGCCAGCGCGTGCGTGCATCCACATGCACCTTGAACAGCCGATGCTGGCGCTCATCGCTGATCACATAGATGCCGGGGCTGATGTATTCCACCGCCTCGGCATCGCCAAAGCCGGTCAAGGGAATGCGCCGCACAATCTGTCCGTCGAGGGACAACTCGAGCAACTCGGGCTGCTTGTTAGTGACGGCAAACAGGCTGCGCCGATCCGGATCGAAAGTCAGAGCCGAAAGGTTATCGGCCAGCCCGAGAATCGGCTGCGCCTCAATGTCGACCCGAAAATCCGGCAACCACAAAGAGCGCTCTCGCCACTCGGGGGCATGGCGCCATTCTTGCAGCGCAAACCAGCCGCGCTCGAACAGGCGCATCTGTTGGGCGCCGGCCAAGCCGAACAAAACCGCCAACACTAGTGCCAACAACAACAGGACGCGGGGTTTGAGCAGATAACGCATGGGCCAAGCTCCGCAAAATAGGTCGGCATCAATAGCACGCTTAACTGAACTCAAACTGAACCGGGCACCAAAAGTTACCAAACACCACCCAAAAGGCCGTCGGATGGGCATCTCACTGTTACCCGAAGCACGCACCCTGACCACCCTGCACACCATCGCACTGGCAGTGCAGCAACTCAGTGACGTGCCGCAGCAGCGCCTGCTGTACGACAGCGGACTGAGCAGCGCCGACCTGCAAAACCCGGAAAAACTCATCACCCACGCCCAAGAGCTGCGGGTCTTTGCCAACGCCTTGGGTTGCACCCAGAACCCGGCGCTGGGTTTGTCCCTGGGCCTGCGCATGCATGTGTCGGCCTACGGCATCCTCGGCTACAGCATGCTCGCCAGCCCGACCCTGCGCAGCGCCCTGCAGCTGGCCCTGAGCTATCCCAGCCTGCTGGGCACCTACTTCAAGCTGAGCCTGCATGAAGAAGGCGACGAGGCGCAGCTGCTCCTGCATGGCTATCGCTACGCACCGGAGCTGACGGTGTTCAACACCGAGCTATGCCTGAGTTCGCTGCTCACCGTGGTGCGCGACCTGCTCGGCGAGGCGATTCTGCCGCGGCGGTTGCTGCTGGCGTTTCGCCCGCCCCTGCATGCGCGCGCCTACACCGAGCAACTGGCCTGCCCGGTAGACTTCTGCGCGCCGGTCAGCGCCCTGTGTTTTAACGCCGCCCTGCTCGACCGGCCTTTGCCCCTGGCCGACCCGGTCAGCTGCCATTACGGCCTGCAGCAGTGCCTGCAACTGGAAGCCCAGCTCAACAGTGGCCGCGATGTGCTGGAACAGATTCGCCAACACCTGACCGGCCATCTGCACGAAGCCGGCAGCCTGGAACGCCTGGCGGCGCAACTGCACCGCAGCAGCCGCACCCTGCGCCGCCACCTGCAACGGCTCAACACCAGCTACCAGCAACTGCTCGACGAGGTGCGCTTCGACAAGGCCCGCCACCTGCTGGGCCAGACCGACCTGCCCATCGCCCGCATCGCCGAGCAACTCGGCTACAGCGAAACCGCCAGTTTTCGCCACGCCTTCCAGCGCTGGAGCGGCCAGTCACCGAGCGTTTATCGCCGCTAAACACGCGGCAATTCCCGGTGACTCCAGAATTCTGTCAAAGCCTCGAACCCGCAAAACTTGGCCGTAATTATCCCCTTTTGTCCGTTTCTAACGTTCTGTTAGCCCCCCGGGCGCTGCCACAATCAAAGCGTTGCTGGGTTTTCAATAAGCCCCATCAGTCACCGAAAAGCCTAATAATAACAACCAGTTAGAGCTTTACATCACTATGACCAGCGCAATCAGCATCGAACAGATCTGCATGGAGTTCGCCGACCAGGGGCAAAGTCTGCGGGCCCTCGACGAGGTGTCGCTGGAGATCCGCGCCAACGAATTCTTCACCCTGCTGGGCCCCTCCGGCTGCGGCAAAACCACCCTGCTGCGGCTGATCGCCGGCTTCGAGCAACCCACCAGCGGCACCATCCGCCTGTATGGCGAGCCGATGCAGGATTTGCCGCCGTTTCGCCGCCCGGTCAATACCGTATTCCAGAGCTATGCGCTGTTTCCGCACATGAGCGTGGCCGAGAACATCGGCTTCGGTCTGGAGATGCGCGGCCTCAAACGCAACGAGATCGAGCAGACGGTCAAGACCATGCTCGAACTGGTCAAGCTGCCGGATGTCGGCCGCCGCCGCGCCGATCAACTGTCCGGCGGCCAGCAGCAACGCATCGCCCTGGCC
>JAURXE010000083.1 GCA_030654635.1 Pseudomonas sp. | reverse complement strand
CGGTTTCGGTCGCACCGGCGAATGGTTCGGTAGCGATTACTACGGCAACCAGCCCGATCTGATGACCATCGCCAAGGGCCTGACCTCCGGCTATATCCCGATGGGCGGTTTGATTGTCAGCGACAAGGTCTTCGATGTGCTGAAAACCGGCGGCGATTTCAACCACGGCTTTACCTACTCCGGGCACCCAGTAGCGGCGGCGGTGGCGCTGGAAAACCTCCGTATTCTGCGTGATGAGAAAATCATCGAGCGAGTGCGTGAAGAGACTGCGCCTTATCTGCAAAAACGCCTGCGCGAACTGGCCGATCACCCGCTGGTTGGCGAAGTTCGCGGCGTCGGCCTGCTCGGTGCCATTGAGTTGGTGAAGAACAAGCAAACCCGTGAGCGTTACGAAGGCAAAGGCGCAGGCATGATCTGTCGTGGTCATTGCTTCGGCAATGGCCTGATCATGCGCGCCGTGGGCGACACCATGATCATCGCGCCACCGCTGGTGATCAGCAAAGTCGAGATAGACGAGCTGATCGACAAAGCCCGCCTGTGCCTGGACCTGACCCTGCAAGATTTACAGAAGTAGGCAGGATGTAGGGTGGTCTCCTGAGCGCAGCGAAGAGGCCACCGGATTCTGCGAAGAGGCTAGAAATCCGCCCAAGCTCTGCGCCATAAACAACTACGCCCGGCAATGCCGGGCGTAGTTGTGTTTGCCTGCCGGGTTTTACATATCAACGGTCAGCGACAAGTGCACAGCCTGTGGCAGTGCTTTGCGACCCGCATAGGGGCTTTGGCGCAGCACTTCGTTGAGCGGCAGTTCCAGCGGCATGCCAGTGCTACTGCGACCCTTGAGCAGGGTCCAGGGATGTACCGAGTCGATATAGCGTGGCGCCTTACCGTAAGTTTCGGTAAACAGCGCGACCGCCTGGTCGGCTTGATTGGCGGCGAAGTAGTCCTGTTCCAGCTGGAAAAACTGTACCGGGCCGCCTGCACTCAGCTGTCCGCTGCGATTGGATTTGCCTAATAACAGGGCAAAGGTATGTTCGATCAGGGCGAGTAAAGTCTTAAACATCAGCTAATCCTCGTCATTGCGGGAGCTTAGTGCGCCAGCGTATGCGATTGAAACCCACGCCAAAGTCGGCGCGGTTCAGTTAGGGCATTTTAAGTGGGTTTTCATTTTCACCCATGACCTGGGTCAGGGGGCCGCGCATCCGGTTTCGCGGTACCCGGCAGGCGTCTGGGGGACACCGTGGCCGGATAAGGGGCAGTCTTGATGGCTGCTTTATGCGCCGATTATGCCGTATTAGTCAGGAAAAAACCTCTTTGGCGATCAACGGTCATTTGTCCGAAGGCTCTGGCACGCTGGTTCCAGCCTGCTTTAAGGCCCCTGCTGGGGCTGCTCGCCGGTGTTGACTGGCCGCTCCAGAGCGCATACGTGCGCGCCCCCGGCCCGTTTGTCCGGGGTTGTTTGGCGGCATGAGTCGCAGCTGCATCGGCGCTGTGGTGTGGCGCTGGCTTGGAATGCGGATTGCGCACAATAGCGTGCGAATTCCTCGTTTGCCGGGGCGGCCTGGGGCTTCTAGGATGAGGTATGGGCACTTGGACGCGCGGCTTAGCGGCGCGCCGGCCCACCTCTTTTTGGGAGCACTTTCTATGTCCGGCGCCCTTGCGCATATACGCGTCCTCGACTTGAGCCGGGTTCTGGCCGGCCCTTGGGCGGGTCAGGTGCTGGCCGACCTGGGCGCCGAAGTGATCAAAATCGAACGTCCCGGCTGCGGCGATGACACCCGCGCCTGGGGCCCGCCGTTTCTGAAAGATGCCGAAGGTCGCGACACCAGCGAGGCGGCCTATTACCTGAGTGCCAATCGCAATAAACAATCGGTCACCGTCGACTTCACCCAAGCCGAAGGTCAGCGGCTGATTCGCGAGCTGGCGGCGCAGTGCGACGTGGTATTGGAGAACTTCAAGGTCGGTGGTCTGGCGGCTTATGGCCTGGACTATGAGGCCCTGAAGGCGGTCAATCCACGGCTGATTTACTGCTCGATCACCGGTTTTGGCCAGGACGGCCCCTACGCCAAACGCGCCGGCTACGACTTTATGATCCAGGGTCTGGGCGGTTTGATGAGCCTGACCGGTCGCGCGGAAGGCGAGGATGGCGCCGGGCCGATGAAAGTCGGCGTGGCCGTGACCGATATTCTCACCGGCCTGTATGCCACGGTTGGTGTGCTGGCGGCGCTCAATCACCGCGAGCAAACCGGCATTGGTCAGCATGTCAATTTGGCCCTGCTGGATGTGCAAGTGGCCTGCCTGGCCAACCAGGCGATGAATTTTCTCACCAGCGGCGTGCCACCGCGCCGGCTTGGCAATAGTCACCCCAATATCGTGCCCTATCAGGATTTCCCTTCGGCCGATGGCGATTTTGTCCTGACGGTGGGCAATGACAGTCAGTTTCGTAAGTTTTGCGAGGTCGCCGGCCAACGGGAGTGGGCCGACGACTCGCGTTTTATCAGCAACTCCGCGCGGGTCGCCAACCGCGAGGTGCTGGTGCCGCTGATTCGTCAGGTCACGGTATTTAAAACCACCGCGCAATGGCTCGCGGCACTTGAGCAGGCCGGAGTGCCCTGCGGGCCGATCAACAACCTCGCGCAAGTGTTTGCCGACCCCCACGTACAGGCCCGCGGCCTGCGTCTCGACATGCCCCACAGCCTCGGTGGCACCACCCCGCAAGTCGCCAGCCCGCTGCGCCTGTCCGCCACCCCGGTGGAATACCGCAACGCCCCGCCGCTACTCGGCGAACACACCGACGCGGTACTGCAACGTTTGCTGCAATTGAGCGCTGAGCAGGTGGGCAGGCTACGCAACACCGGGGTTATCTGACGCGCTGAAATGCACTGTTGCAGGTCTGCCCGCGTTCTATCTTTTATGCTGGCCGATTGCTACGATGCCGGCCGATTTTAGGAGTCCTGCCGCTTGCGCCCAAGCGTTGTGGCAGGCAGTTTGTCTTCGATGAGACGAGCTTCTTTTGGTGAGCTGTTGCGCGCAACGCGTTGCAGACTTTCACGCCAGAGGCCTTCTGCATACTTTTCTATTGAGTGTTGGCTAGCCTCTGCTGCGGGCTCGCATTCAATTTTTTGAGGCAGGATGCGTGCGGCAAATTTTGATTTTTATTGGTTGTCTGCTGGCGTCCGTCGCGATTGAAGCGGCGCCCAAAAGTGTTGCCTTTTTTTATGCCGATCAACCTCCCGTGGCTGAGTTGGCGCAATTTGACTGGGTAGTGCTGGAGCCGGGGCATGCTAGTGCCGAGGCCCTAAAAACCCTGCGCAGTGAAGGCTCGCGGGCATTTGCTTACCTCTCAGTGGGTGAAATGCTCACCGAGCAGACCAATACTTCGGTGATTGATCCAAGCTGGAAGCTCGGCAGCAATCAAGCCTGGTCCAGCAGCGTTATGGATTTGGCCAATCCCGGCTGGCAGGACTATCTACTACAGCGTGCCAGCACCCTGCAGAGCCAGGGTTTTCAGGGCTTATTTCTCGATACTCTCGACAGTTATCAACTACTGCCGGAGGCTGCGCGTGCGGCCCAGCAGCAAGGGCTGAGGCATATTCTCGAGCGTTTGCACCGCGAATTGCCGGGGCTGGCGCTGTTTTTCAACCGTGGCTTTGAAGTGATTGAGGGCTTGCCATGGGCGCCGGATGCAGTGGCCGTGGAGTCGCTCTACGCTGGCTGGGATCAAACCGGGCAAACTTACCGAGAGGTGCCCAAGGCTGATCAAGACTGGCTGCAAGTGCAATTTGCCTCGCTAAAAAAGCGCGGCATCCCGATTGTCATCCTCGATTACTTGCCTCCCGAACAGCGTGATGCCGCGCGCGGCTTGGCCAAGCGCCTGACTGCCGAGGGCTTTATCCCGTGGGTCAGCGTGCCGGCACTGGATTATCTGGGGGTTGGCACCGTTGAAGTACTGCCTAGGCGGATCGCGCTGATCTATGACCCGCGCGAAGGCGATCTGAGCGTGACTTCAGGGCACCTGCTGTACGGTGGCTTACTTGAGTACCTGGGTTACCGGGTGGATTATTTTGCCGTTGACCAGGCGTTGCCCGAGGCGCCAACCCGTGGACTGTACGCGGGTGTTTTGCTCTGGATGACCTCCGGCCCGCCGGCCAATGCGGCTCAGCTTGAACGCTGGCTGCTGGCGCAAAAAAACCAAGGCGTGCCCTTGGCCTTTATCGCTGGCTTGCCGATTGCCCAGGAGCGGACCTTAACGGCCTTGGGCCTAGAGCTGAAAAACAGCAAAATCACCGGGCCTTTGCAGTTGCAGCTCAAGGATGCCAGCCTGTTTGGCTTCGAGGCGCCGGTTACTTTGCGCACCCGCGACCTAGCGCCGCTGCGCATCAAAGCCGAACAAGTGACTCCGCTGTTGCAGCTCAGCGGTGGTAAAGGACAGCTATGGACAGTTGCCGGACTTGCCGACTGGGGCGGTTTTGCCCTCGCCCCCTATGTCCTTGAGGACGGCGCTGAAGGCCAGCGGCGCTGGATTCTTGATCCCTTGAGCTTTATCCAAAAAGCTTTGCGTCTGCAGCCGATACCGATACCCGATGCCACCACTGAAAATGGCCGGCGGATAGCCACGGTGCACCTGGATGGTGATGGTTTTGTCTCGCGAGCCGAGGTTGCTGGCACGCCTTACGCCGGGAAGTTGATTCTTGAGCAGTTCCTTAAACCGTACCCACTGCTTAGCAGCGTCTCGGTTATTGAGGGGGAAATTGGCCCAAAAGGCATGTTCCCGTACTTGAGCCCCGAGCTTGAACCGATTGCCCGGAAAATTTTTGCCGAACGGCAAGTGGAAGTTGCTAATCACACCTTCAGTCACCCGTTTTACTGGCAACCGCAACAGGCCACCAAGCGCGAGGGCTTTACCGCTGAATATGGTCTGCACCTGAAAATTCCGGGCTACAAATTAAATTTCGAACGTGAGGTGCTCGGCACCCAGGCGTACATCAACTCGCGCCTGACCACCCCACAGAAACCGGTCAAGGTCATGTTTTGGTCGGGCGACGCCCTGCCAGATGAGGCCACGCTGCGGCTTGCCTACCAAGGCGGGATGGAAAACATCAATGGTGGGGCAACCAAGCTGACGGCGGCGTTTCCATCCCTGACCGGGCTCTATCCTATGGTTCGCCCGTTGAATGGTGTGCTGCAGTTCTACGCACCGATTACCAATGAAAACGTCTACACCAATCTCTGGACCGGTCCTCACTATGGTTTCCGGGATGTGCTGGAAACTTTTCAATTGACCGATGAGCCCCGCCGGCTGAGGCCTTTGAGCCTGTACTACCACTTTTATGTGGGCACCAAACTGGCCGGGATTGAGTCGCTGCATGCCATCTATCGCAGTATTCTGGCCCAGCAACCCTTGCCCCTGTGGATCAGTGAATTCCTGCAGCGGCAAAAGGGCGCCTACTACGCCAGCATTGCTTTGCGGGCCGATGGTGGTTATCAGATTCGCGCGCTGCAGGGCCTGCGTACGGTGCGCCTGCCCAAAGAACTCGGCTGGCCGGATCTGGCTCGCTCACACAATGTGGCCGGCGTGCGCGACTTGCCGCAGGGGCGTTATGTGCATCTGAGTGGCGCCCAGGCAACGCTGTATTTACGCCCTGACGCCGATCCAGGCCCCAGCTTGTTGCAGGCTAATCTGCCATTGATTGACTGGGCGCAAGAGGGCCCGGGCCAGGTGCGGTTAAGCTTTGAAGGTCAGTTCCCTCTGACCTTTAGCGTCCAGGCACGTGGCAATTGCCGGTTGCAGCTGGCCGGGAAGTCTTTAGCTGCTACTCGAGTTGGCACGCAGCAGCAGTTTTCGCTGAGTCAGAATCAGGTGAGCGATGCGCTACTCCAGTGCCGATGAGCGTCGCCCGCACCTGCTGAATGGCTGGGGTTTGAGTCTGATCGGCCTGCTCATCGTGGCAGTGCTTGGCTTGGTGTTTCCGCGTCAATCGGTACTTACGCTGCCGGCGGGAGGCAAAGCTGATGGCGTGTCGATTGCCTACGCCGAGCTGTTGTTAAAAAGTAAGCCCGATGATCAAAGCCTGCGCCTGCAACTGATCGAGCAATTGCTCGCGGTCGGCAATCTGGATCGCGCCGAGTTGCACCTGGCGAACATGCCTCCCGGCGAGCTGGACGCCCAGGCAGATTTTTTGCGTTTAGAGGCCAAGCTGCAAAGAGCCTTTGCACATCCAGAGGGTTTGACTGAAAGCCAGCGCCTTGAGTACGCCCAATTACTCGCCAGCTTATTACAGCGCGGCTTATCCGCTGCGCGCCTGCAGCAGGCCGCTGAGTTGGCTTTGGCTTTTGCTGAGCCACAGTTGGCGGCAAAGGCCTATGCACGATTGGCTGAAGTCGATCCGAATAACGCGCCCTATTGGTTGGAGCTTGGCGCGCGCTGGTCCCGCGCCGCAGGTGATTCAGCCCAGGCGGCCGCGCTCTATCAGCGTTTGGCCGACCTCAGCGCCAGCGCCGAGGAGCGTGATCGCTATCAACTCGCGGTATTTACCAGCCTAGTGGCGGCGGGTGAGGGGACGCAGGCATTACGCTGGCTCGACCAGCGACTCATGCAATTACCGCCTTCGGCAGTGGCTATTGAGTTACTCCAAGCGGGTATTCGCGAGGCCCGTGGGCATTCAGATAATGCTCGTGCCTTGGCCTATTTAGAGCGCTGGCAAGCCTTACTGCCGAATCAGGAACTATGGCTGGAGCAGGCTTTCGCTTTAACCCTGGCAATGGGCAACTTGGACTCGGCCTGGACCCTGGGCCTGGAGTTGCACGTGTTGCGCCCGGATGATCAAGTACTGCTTCGTCAATTGGCGCAGCTCGCCGAGTGGTCGGGGCAACCCGCGCAAGGGCTGCCGTTCTGGGTGCGGCTGGCGCGCGAGAATCGGGCGACGGCGGACTACGAGCATGCCTGGCGCTTGTCTGGACAGTTATTTGATTACCCGCAAATGAGTGTGCTGCTGGTCGAGTTGGCCGAGTTACGCGCACTCAACCTGGAAGAACTCAAGGCCTTGGTTTTCGCCCTAGAATCTCAAGCCAAGCCCGAGCAGGCTCGGGACTGGTTGGCGCTCTATGTGCAGCGCCGGCCAGGCGAGCGCGATGCGTGGCGGCAGTTAGCGCAAATCAATCGCAATATGCAGCATCTGCAAGCTGAGGCCGAGGTTTGGGCGGCCATGGCCCGCCAACATAAGTTGAGCGAGCAAGAGCGCATCGAGTGGGCCGGGCTCTACTGGATGATCTTTGAGCCTCAGCAAGGCTGGGATGTACTGGCGCAAATACCCGTGGAGAAAGCCCGTTCGGTGGCCTTCCTGACATTGCGCAGCGATCTGGCTTGGGCGCTGGAGTTAGATGCCGAAGTGCTGCGCTCGCTTGAGCAGTTGCAACGGGTGCAGGAGCGCCTGAGCGGCGATCAAACCGAGCGCCTGCTGACGCTGTACCTGAGACTCGATCCGGCTAAAGCCCTGCAGTTAGCGATTCAGTCCTGGCATCAGCATCAGGCACTGAACCGCCTGGCCTTGGCGCTGCAGCTGGCCACCCAGCTGCGCGACTGGCCGACGCTGCGCAGCCTGTTGGATGAGGCTAAACCCTACGCCCAGCAATTGCAGGGGGAGCCGGTCTACTGGCAGGCGCAAATCGAACAGGCCACGCAGCGTGGCGACGATGCGCAAGTGGATAAGTTTCTGGCGCGCTTGCTGGCGCTGTTTCCCGAGCAAAGTTGGGTGATTGAGCGTTACCTGTGGACCCAGATTGCTCGCCAGCGCAGCGCCGATTTAGCCCTGCACCTGCAGCAATGGCGGCCATTAGCGCGCCAAGAAGACAGTCTGTGGCTAGCCTTCGCCTCGGCTTACAGCGTGCTCGGTGATGTGCCTGAGTCGTTGCGCTGGTATCGCCTCTACACCCAGGCTCACCCCAATGACCTGCTGACGCTGGCCGCCTATGCCGACACCCTGGAACTGGCCGGCCAGGCGGACAGTGCCTGGCGTTTACGCCGCTATTTGCTGGCCAAATGGCAGCTGCCCCCCCCCGACAGCGCTGATCTGCAGCCGCAGCGCTTTGCCACCTATTTGCGTTTACTGGCCAACTTGGCCGGTGCTCAGCGGTCCCGCTTGCTCAGCCAGCAGGCCCTGCAACAGGCTTCGCCAGTAACCTCGCAGCCGCTGCTGGAGGCCTGGTTCGAGCGTTGGCTGGCGCAGCTGGAAAGCCTTAATCAAAGCGGCGCTATCGAGCCCTGGCTGGCCTGGGCCAAGGCGCATGGGATTAAGATCGACAGTAACGCGCGCCTGCAAAGTGCCTTGCGCGGCATGCGCCGGCAAGAGTTGCAGCAATGGCTGGCCAAAGATGAGCTGCCGCCGGACAGCCGCGCCGAAATCTGGCTGCGTCTGGGGTTGGAGCAACGGGCGCTGAAGGAAAGCCTACAAGCATTGAAAGAGCACCGCGCTCCGGCGCAGTTGCAAACGCTGCGCAATCAGGCGCAGGGGGTTATCGAACGACAGCCCCAGGGTGTTCAACTGGCGCGCAATGATCGCGACTTTGGCGGTTTGCGCCAGCTCGGCGAGCAGTTTTTGTTGGCCAGCGCAGTGGGCGATAGCTACCTGGCTGTGGGCCTGGATAACGCCAGGTTCTCCGGCTCCAACCTGCTGGACGAACAGCTGCTCGGTCGCGAGCAGGGGCTGCGCTTGAGTCTGAAAAACCCGTTGGCCGATGGTGAGTGGACACTGCTGCTGGAGGCCAGCCAGAACGCCGTGCAGAATCGCCAGGGGCTTGGTTTGGAGCGCAGCTGGCAGCTCAGCGGCCGTGATGCGCTGGCGCTGGGCCTGGAGTGGCAAGTGCAGTCGGATGAAAGCGGCCTGATGCGCGCATTGGGCGCGCGCGACAGTCTCTATGCGCAGGGCCAGCATGCTTTGTCGGTGCGCGACCAGCTCAGTTGGCGGCTGGCGCGAAATAGTTTCAGCACCGCTGAGGGCGCAGCGCTCGGCGATGGCTGGGCGGCGTCCTTCGAATTGAGCCATAGTTTGCTGGCCCGCGAGCCGCAATGGTTGCTGCGCAGCGGCGTTACCTGGCAAGAAAATAAAACCGTTTCAGAACTGCCGAGTGAGTTGTTTATCAGTCAGGGCGGGGCGTTGTTTGATGCCGTGCTGGACAGCAATCCGTCCGACGATATTGACGATGGTTTTAGTGGTGCTACCCCCAGTGATTTTATCTCCAGTCGCTTCGGTGAAGTGTATGTCGGCAGCTCCTGGCAGCGTGGTACCCCCGGCGCGCTAAACCGCGCCTGGCCACAGTTTACCTACCGGCTGGATGCCAAGGCCGGCTGGCAAGTACCCGATAACAAACTGGCTTATGCCTTTGAGGCAGGTCTGGGTGTGGAAGTAATGGGCGACGACGAACTGGCGTTGCTGGGTGGCTACAGTTCGGCTCCGGTCGGTGGTGAAGGTCAAGCCGGCGGACAGTTACGGCTGGCGTATAGCCTGCGTTTTGGCCGCTAATGAGTGATTCAAAGAGGAAGTGTTATGAGCGTTGTTAACCGATTCGCCCTGCTGTGCTTAAGCCTGAGCCTGAGCGCCTGCTCGATTCAATCCAGCCAACCGGATGTTAAGTTGCCGCGCGACGGCAACTGGGTGATGTTGCCGCTGGTGAACTATTCGCAAGCCCCGCAAGCGGGTGAGCGGGCTGAGCAAATTCTCTATACCTTGCTGGCCAAGCAAGGGCTTAGCGCCGCCCCTTACCCAGCGACCAACAACCAGGACATGCCGTTACTGGACGATGGCGAGCGGCTGCAACAAGCCTTGCAGTGGGCTAAGCAACGCGGCGCCAACTATGCCGTCAGCGGCAGCGTCGATGAGTGGCAATACAAGAGCGGGCTGGATGGCGAGCCAGCAGTGGGCATTACCCTTAAGGTGATTGAACCGTCCAGTGGCCGGATTCTTTGGAGCGGCAGTGCGGCGCGCGCGGGTTGGTCACGTGAAAGCTTGGCTGGCGCCGGCCAGCGGGTACTCGATACGTTGGTCAATGACTTGCCCATTGACCGAATAGATGAGTAGCACCCATGCCGGATAGTTTGCAGATTGCCCCACGCCAAGCCGGTGCAATCGCCTGGGTGGAAACCCTCGGCCTGACAATGGTGGTGGTCGGCCTGGGCTACTGGAGCGAGCCAACGGACCCCTTGTTGGCGTTTTCGGGGTTTGCCTGGTCGTTGTTTGCGCCCTTGTTGCTCAGTCTGCGCTACGGCTTTTTCCATGGTTTGGTCAGCGCGGTGTTGTTGCTGGCGGTGATGCTGGTTTTGCATTTTGCCAACTATGGCGATTATCAAACACTGCCCAGCCACTACCTGGTCGGCGTGTTGGTGGTAAGCATGGTCAGCGGCGAGTTCCGCGATCTGTGGGGGCGGCGTTTGGATGGTCTGCAACGGGCCAATGACTACCGGGAGATGCGTCTCGATGAGTTCACCCGGGCGCACCATATTTTGCGCATCTCCCATGACCGCCTCGAGCAAAAGGTGGCGGGCAATGATCACAGCTTGCGCAGCGTGCTGCTGGCGATGCGCCAACGCATGGCCGGTCTGGCGAAAGGCCAGGACAATCTAGCGGTAATGGCGGAAGCCATTCTCGATCTCTTCAGTAGCTACGGCCCGCTGCGGCAAGCGGCCCTCTACCGGGTCGAGGACAACAGGTTGAGCGGCAAGGCCATGAGCATGCTCGGCGAGATGGATGAAATCAGCGACAGCGATCCACTGGTGCGCCTCACCTTGCAGCAAGCCGAGCTGATTAGCCTGCGCCCGGAACTGCTCGAGCAAGGCGGCGCGGTGACCACCTCCCCGCTGCTGGCCGGCATCCCGTTGCTCGACACCCATGGCAAGATTCACGCGCTGGTACTGGTGCAGCAGATGCCATTTTTTGCCTTCAATGACCGCAACCTCAACTTGCTAGCGATTTTGGGCGGGCATATTGCCGACTTGCTAGCTAACCAGTTACAAGCTTCATTGCACAGCGATGTCGATGCCCAGCGCTTTTCGCAACTGTGTTTGCGCTCATTGGTGGATGCCAAACGCTATGAGATTCCTGGTTACTTGCTCGGTCTGGAACTCAAAGATCCGGCTTGGTCGCAGGATGTTTCCCGCTTGCTGCATACCCAGCAGCGCGGGCTGGATGTGATTTGGGCCTTGCCCAACAGTCGTGGAAACACCGTGGTGTTGGTGCTCCTGCCCCTGACTGCCGAAGACGGTTTGCGCGGTTATTTAGAGCGCATTCGTCTGAATCTGTTAGAGAACATTGGCATGAGCCTTGAAGTCGCCGGTGTGCAAGTGCATCGACACCCCATCAGCCGCAGCGACAACGTCAAACGCCTGGGTCAATTCTTGCAGCAGGAGTGCGCCCTGAATGAGTTCGAAGTGGCTATTCACTAACGCCTTTTTGCTTGAGCTCGGCAGCCTGTTGAGCTTGCTCAGTGAATCATCTTCATTGGCGGCAATCCTCACCTTTGCCCTGCTGCATGGCGCTGCGTGCTTGTGCCTGATGGTGGGCTTATGGCCGTTACTGCCACGGCAATACCGTCAACCGCTGCCTTGGAGTCCGCTGTTCATCTTCAGTTTGGCGTTTTTTATTCCGGCGCTGGGAGTGCTGGGCGTTGCGGCTGCGGTGTTCCCGGCGCTGTATTTCCCGCGCCGGCAAAGGGAAGATGTCTGGAAGCAGACCTCCATTCCGGACTTGCCCTTTCGGGCCACCGAGCCGGACATGCGCAGCATGATGAGTGCTGGCGGTTTGCAGGATGTGCTACGCCATGCGGTTAACCCGAACAAACGCTTGTCGGCCATTTTGTCGACCCGGCGGATGGCCGGTCGCGACGCTATCCCGATTCTCAAGCTGGCCCTGAAAGATCCGGTGGACGATGTACGCTTGTTGGCCTACTCGATGCTGGATGCGCTAGAGAGCGGCATCAACCTAAAAATCAAACAGGCACTGGAAGAGTTGCAGGGCGCCGCCAGTGATCGCATCGGTCAATTGAATGCTAGCCTGGCCCAGCACTATTGGGAGCTGGTGTACCTCGGCCTGGCCCAGGGCAGCGTGTTGGAACACATGCTGCAGTGCGCCCGCAGCCATATTGAGCAGGCGATGGCTAGTCGGGAATCGGCGGATGACTGGCTCCTGGCCGGGCGTATTGCCCTGGAACAGCGACGTATTGACGAGGCCGACGAGGCTTTTGCTCACGCTCAGGACTTAGGCCTGGAGGCGGCGCAGGTGGCCACCTACCGCGCCGAAGTGGCGTTTATTCGCCGGCGCTTTGCAGAAATACCGCTTTGGCTTGCACAACTTCATACCGATGATCGGCAGCGCCTGCCGTTTTCAGCTTTGGCAAGGTACTGGCAATGTCCCTGATGACAAAAAAAATCGTTCCGATAGCCGATGTCTGCATGCTGCTCGAGGGCACTTATCCCTATGTGCGCGGTGGTGTTTCGAGCTGGATTCACCAGCTGATTAGCGGTTTGCCGGAGGTTAGTTTCTCCATTGTTTTTATCGGCGGCTCGCCGGCCTCCTATGGTGAGCAGCAATACAAAATGCCGGCTAATGTCGTGCACTTTGAGAAGCATTTCCTGGAGACGGCGTGGCAGACCGATGACGCCAAGCCACGCCGTGGTGATCCTAAGCGCATGGCCAAGGTGCGTGAAATGCATCAATGCATGCACCGTCCCGGCGGCGATTTGCCGAGCGAATTGGCTGATGAAGTGATGACTATGATTGGCGATGGCAAGGGCCTGTCGCGGGAAGATTTTCTCTACAGCGAGGCGTCTTGGCAGGCGATCACCGAGGGCTACGAAACCTACTGCAGCGATCCGTCCTTCGTAAATTATTTTTGGACTCTGCGCTCCATGCACGCACCGATTTTTTTGCTCGCCGAAGTCGCCCGCAACGCGCCGCCGGCTCGGGTGATTCATTCGATTTCGACCGGTTATGCCGGCCTGCTGGGGGCTTTTCTCAAGCGTCGCTGGCAGTGCCCGTTCATCCTCAGTGAGCACGGCATTTACACCAAGGAGCGCAAAATCGATCTGGCCCAAGCGAGCTGGATCAACGACCGGCCCGACTCGGTAGGGGAAGGTTTATCTGCTGAAGTGGGTTATATCCGCCGCATGTGGATTCGTTTTTTTGAGCAGGCTGGGCGCCTCACCTATCAGGCGGCTGATCCGATCATTGCGTTGTATGAAGGTAATCGGTTACGCCAGGTCGATGATGGGGCTCAGGCCGAACGCACCCAGGTAATCCCCAACGGTATCAGCCTGGCGGCCTATCGCGATGCAATGGCCCAACGCCCGGTCGGGATTCCGCCGGTAGTCGGTTTGATCGGTCGGGTGGTGCCGATCAAGGACATCAAAACCTTTATTCGGGCCATGCGCGGCGTGGTCTCGAGCATGCCCCAGGCGCAGGGCTGGATCATCGGTCCGGATGAGGAAGATGCCACTTACGCTGAAGAGTGCCGCAGCCTGGTGACCAGTCTGGGCCTGCAGGAACAGGTCAAGTTTCTGGGCTTTCAAAACATCAGCGCGATCATGCCCTCGCTCGGGGTGATGGCCTTGACCTCCATCAGCGAGGCGCAGCCGTTGGTGATTCTGGAGGCCTACGCGGCGGGTGTGCCGGTGGTGGCGACCGATGTCGGCTCTTGCCGGGAGTTGATCGAAGGCGGCAGCGCCGAGGATGTCGCCCTAGGCAGCGCCGGAGAAACCGTTGCAATTGCCGATCCACAGGCCAGTGCCCGGGCCATCCTCAATTTGCTGCAAAACCCCGAGCGCTGGCTGCAGGCACAACAAGCTGGCCTGCAGCGGGTCAGCCGGTTTTATACCGAAGCGCTGATGTTTGAGCGTTATCGCAAGCTTTACGCCACCGCCATGGAGGTTTAAATGGCTGGTATTGGTTTTGAGCTACGCCGCATTCTGGTCAAGGACACTTACAGCGCAACCTTGCGGGCTTATATCTATGCGGGGCTGATCAGCTCCGGGCCTTGGGTGCTGTCGATCCTCAGCGTGATGCTGATCGGCATCATCAGCCTCGGTGTGTCGGAGCTAAAGGTTCGGCAATTTTTGATCAGCGTCACTTACCTGATGGCCAGTTCGTTGATTCTCACTGGCGGCTTGCAGCTGTATTTCACCCGGTTTATTTCTGATCGGCTGTATGAGCAAAAGGCCAAGGTAATTCTGCCCAATCTGGTCGGCATCCTGACCCTGGTGACCTTGTCTGCCGGGGTACTCGGCAGTCTGTTTGTTTTCAGTATGTTTACTGAGTCGATACTCTTTTGTGTGCTGCTGGTGGCCAACTTCGTCACCCTGTGCAACCTGTGGATGGTGATAATTTTTCTCTCCGGGATGAAGGCCTATAACCGCATCCTGATCACCATGCTGATTGGCTACTCGGTGATGGTCGGCAGTGCGCTGCTGCTACGCCAGTTTGATCTGCCTGGCTTGCTGCTGGCGTTGCTTATCGGGCATGCCAGCCTGTTGTTTATGTTTCTCTTCGAAATACTCCGTGAGTACCCGACTGAACGCTTGGTGAGTTTTGATTTTCTCCAGCGCAAAAAGGTTTTTATTAGCCTGCTGTTTACCGGCTTGGCTTACAACCTCGGGGTCTGGGCGGATAAGTTTATTTTTTGGTTCAATCCCAGCACTTCGGACGCGGTGATCGGGCCGTTGCGCATGTCGCTGATCTACGATCTGCCGATTTTTCTGGCTTATCTGGCAGTGATTCCGGGCATGGCGGTTTTTCTGGTGCGCATCGAAACCGACTTTGCCGAGGCTTACGAGCGACTCTATGCGGCCATCCGCGGCGGCGAAACCCTGGAACACATCTATTACCTGAAGGACCAGATGCTGCTGGCCATCCGCCAGGGAATCTTTGAGATCTTCAAGGTGCAGGGTATTACCGTTGTGCTGCTGTTTCTCTGGGCACCGAACTTGCTGAGTTGGCTGGGAATCTCACAGCATTACTTGCCACTGTTTTACGTGGACCTGGTCGGTGTGAGTATTCAGGTGCTGCTGATGGCGCTGTTGAATGTGTTTTTTTATCTGGACAAGCGCCGCATCGTCTTGCAACTGACGCTGCTGTTTTTGCTGCTCAACATCATGCTCACCATCGTCAGCCTGTATCTGGGCCCAGGGTTTTATGGTTACGGTTTTTCCTTGTCACTGCTGGTGACGGTGCTGGTTGGGCTGTCCCAACTGTCGCGCTCGTTACAAACCCTGGAGTACGAGACCTTTATGTTGGGGCGCTAATCGAACTGGCGCGTGGTACGGGCTAAAACAGTGCTTAATCCCCGAGCTCTGGGGTAGGGTCTGCACGGTATTGGTGCTTGGTGTGTTTGGGTGTTGTTCAACCATTTGAATTATAAGGTTTTTGTTGGCTGGCACGGGCTTTGCGATGGCACTCTCATCAGCGGATGAGGGTTGCAGTATGGCTCGGCAGTACTATGACGAAATGTACGATGCGCGCGGCAAGTGTCGCCCGCACTATCAAGAGTTCGCTCGCTGGCTGGCGGCCACCCCGCCGGAGCAATTGGCCCAGCGGCGGCGTGAAGCGGACCTGTTGTTTCACCGCGCCGGGATCACCTTCACCCTGTATGGCGATGAGCAGGGCACCGAGCGGCTGATCCCCTTCGACACTATTCCGCGCAGCATTACCGGTCGGGAATGGCAGGGCATTGAGCGCGGCTGCATTCAGCGGGTGCAGGCGCTGAATATGTTTCTCGCCGATCTTTATCACGGCCAACGGATCATCAAGGCCGGGATCATTCCACCCGAGCAGGTGCTGGCCAACGAGTGTTACCAGATCGCCATGCAGGGTCTGGACCTGCACCGCGACATCTACGCGCACATTGCCGGGGTCGACCTGGTGCGCGATGGTGACGGCACCTACTACGTGCTGGAAGACAACCTGCGCACTCCCAGCGGCGTCAGCTACATGCTCGAAGACCGCAAGATGATGATGCGCTTGTTCCCCGAGTTGTTTGCCGCCCAGCGCATCGCGCCCATCGACCATTACCCCAGCCTGCTGCTTTCGACCTTGAAAGATTCCAGCCCGGTGGATGACCCTTGCGTGGTGGTGCTGACCCCCGGCTCGTTCAACAGCGCCTATTTCGAGCATGCCTTTCTGGCCCGCGAGATGGGCGTGGAGTTGGTCGAGGGTGCGGACTTGTTCGTGCGCGACGACCGGGTGTTTATGCGCACCACCGCAGGTCCCCGGCGGGTCGATGTGATCTACCGCCGGTTGGACGATATCTACCTCGATCCGTTGGCCTTTAACCCCGGCTCCATGCTCGGCGTGCCGGGCCTGTTGGCGGCCTATCGCAGCGGCAATGTAGTGCTGGCGAATGCTATCGGCACCGGCGTTGCGGATGACAAATCGGTCTATCCCTATGTGCCGGACATGATCCGCTTCTACCTCGACGAGGAGCCGATTCTGGCCAACGTGCCGACCTGGCAATGCCGCAAGCCGGAAGAACTGTCCCATGTGCTGGCGCATTTGCCGGAGTTGGTGGTCAAGGAAACCCAAGGCTCCGGCGGCTACGGCATGTTGGTCGGGCCGGCGGCCAGCAAGGCCGAGCTGGAGGATTTTCGCGCGCGGTTAAAGGCCAATCCTGCCGCTTATATCGCCCAGCCGACCCTGAGTTTGTCGACCTGTCCGACCTTTGTCGAAAACGGCATAGCACCGCGGCATATCGACCTGCGTCCGTTTGTTTTATCCGGCAAGGAAACCCGTTTGGTGCCCGGCGGTTTAACCCGCGTGGCGCTGCGCGAAGGTTCGCTGGTGGTCAACTCGTCCCAGGGTGGCGGCACCAAAGACACCTGGGTGGTAGAGGAATGAGGAGCGCGGCGCATGCTAAGTAGAACCGCAAGTGAGCTGTATTGGATGTCGCGGCACCTGGAGCGCGCCGAGAACCTAGCGCGGATGCTGGACGTCAGTTATTCGCTGTCGCTGATGCCGCAAGACGGCCGTGGCGATGGCCTTAACGAGCTGGCTATGCCGCTGCTGATTACCGGCACGCTGGAGTCGTATGTGGGCTGGCATGGCGAATTGCATGCCGAGCGCCTACTGCATTTTTTTGCCCTGGATGCCAACAACCCGGCGAGCATTTACAGCTGTCTGCGCGCGGCCCGTGGCAATGCCCACGCAGTGCGCGGGCGGATTACCGCCGACATGTGGGAGAACATCAACGCCACCTGGCTGGAGATGCACAGCATCGCCGCCGAAGGCCTGGGACGCTACGGCATCAGCCAGTTCTGCGAGTGGGTCAAACAGCGCTCGCACCTGTTTCGCGGCGCCACGTTCGGCACCCTGATGCGCCATGACGCCTTTCGCTTTATTCGCCTGGGCACCTACATCGAGCGCGCCGACAACACCCTGCGGCTGGTGGATGCACGCTACGAAATGTTCGGCGACAAGGTCGCCAGCATCAGCGATGAGTCCGCCCACGGTTACTACCAGTGGAGCGCCTTGTTGCGCGCGTTGTCGGCGTTCGAGGCCTTTACCGAGTTGTATCGCGAGGCGCCGGGCGCGCGTTGCGTGGCGGAGTTGCTGATTTTGCGTGACGACGTGCCGCGCTCGCTGCGCAGTTGTCTGGACGAAATCAATCAAATTCTCGCCAGCCTGCCCGGCGACAACGGCCGGCCAGCGCAGCGTTTGGTCGCCGAGCTGGATGCCCGGCTGCGTTACACCGGGATCGATGAAATTCTCGCCGAAGGCCTGCATGGCTGGCTCTCGGATTTTATTTTGCTAGTGCGGCAATTGGCTAACGCCATCCAAAGTGCCTACATGGAGGCAGCATGAGACTCTCAATTCGTCACGACACCACCTACAACTACGCCGATGAAGTGCGCGGCAGCATCCAGTATTTGCGCCTGACGCCGTTGGAAAATGCCCACCAGCATGTGCTCGACTGGCAGCTGGATTTGCCTCATCCGGTGCGCGCGCAGATTGATCCCTACGGCAATATTTTGCATGTACTGACCCTCGACCAACCCCATGACTCGATCGTCATCGGCGCCCGGGGTGTGGTGGAAATCGACGAACACCGCGATGGCGAACGGGACAGCGCCTCGCCACTGCCATTCTTGCGTGGCACCCGCCTGACCCAGGCCGACCCCGCGTTGCTGGCCTTTGCCCTGCAGCATTGCGGCGCCCGCCGTGAGCGCCAAGTGCTGGTCGAACTGATGCATGCCTTGGCCGCAGCCATGCCCTACACCCCCGGCGCCACTACGGTGGAAACCAGCGGCGCCGAGAGTTTTGCCCTCGGCGCCGGCGTCTGTCAGGACCACACCCATGCCTTTTTGGCCTGCGTGCGTAGCCTCGGCGTGCCGGCCCGTTATGTGTCCGGCTACCTGTGCAGCGAAGACAGCGCCCACTTGGCCAGCCACGCCTGGGCCGAAGCCTGGCTGGATGGTGTGTGGTACAGCTTTGACGTGACCAACGGCATGTCGCGCCCGCAACGGCATATCAAGTTGGCGGTCGGTTTGGATTATCTCGACGCCTGCCCGGTGCGCGGCATGCGCCGTGGCGGTGGCAGCGAGCAGATGCATGCGCGGGTGCACGTCAGCCCGCAAGCGCTGCAAACCCAGCAGGGCCAGTAACCGCGCGTGACTCGGCAGTCCGTATGGATGCAGTTAAACTGCCGGGCCGCGCTGGCGCTGACCTGTTGATGAGAGCCCTATGACTTACTGTGTTGCCATGAATCTGGCCGAGGGACTGGTGCTGGTTGCCGATTCGCGCACCAACGCCGGCGTCGATCACATCGCCACCTACCGCAAACTGCACGTGTTTGGCCTGCCGGGCGAGCGCCTGCTGGTGCTGCAAACCGCCGGTAATCTGGCCACCTCGCAGTCGGTGATCAGCCTGCTGCGTCAGCGCCTGAATAGCAGCGAAACGAATCTGCATTCGGTCAGCAATCTATTTGATGCTGCCGGCTTGGTCGGCAACACCCTGCGTGAAGTGCTGGCCCGCGACGCCAGCGCCACCCTCGGTCAGGGCGTCGATCTGGGTTGCTCCTTTGTGCTCGGCGGGCAAATCGGCCAGGAGCCGGTGCGTTTGTTTAACGTCTACCCGCAAGGCAACTTCATCGAGTCGACCGCCGACACGCCGTATTTTCAAATCGGCGAAAGCAAGTACGGCAAGCCGATTCTCGACCGCGCCCTGAGCTACACCACCCCGCTGCAACAGGCGCTGCGCTGCGCGCTGATCAGCTTCGACTCGACCATTCGCAGCAACCTTTCGGTGGGCATGCCGCTGGACCTGCTGGTCTACCGCGCCGGCAGCTTAGAAGTGCCGACCGGTTATCGGGTCCACGAAGACGACCCTTACTACCAAGAAATCTGCGGCCACTGGGGCGCCGGCTTGCGGCAACTGCTCGGCGAGTTGCCGGCTCCGCCGGATGGGTATTGGCAGTAAGACTGCGGCTGCGATGCGCCCACGGTCCCTGTAGGAGCGGACTTGTCCGCGATGCTGTTGCTGGTGTTTTAGGCGGTTTGGTATTTCAGCGCCGCTTCTACATAGATCTTGCGATTGGTTTCGCCCTTACGGCGAGTCACTTCTGGCAGTCGCCCCAGAAGTAACCAAGAAGGCTTGTCCCTGGCATCCGGCCCGCCTGCGGCGGGTTCCCTCACTCCATCATTGTTCCGTGGGCCCGCTGCGACGGGCCATCCATGGCCCAACGCAGCTTTCCCGGCATCCTGCCGCTCGACCCACTGCACAACGATTGCGTTCGGCCTCCTGAAAGGGGCGTTGTCCCGGCGCGAATTAATTTGCTTGGCGCCGCACGGTGTTGGCGTTTAAAAAACGTAGGGTGGAAAACCGCGAAGCGTTTTCCACCAGCAAGGCAGATTAATTACCCAGATAGCCCAGACGACACGGTTCAAATGTTCCGTCAGGAGGCCGACCCTCGGAGCAGTGCCGGAGCGAGCGCAGCGAAACCCGCATGTCGGGCGCGCTTTCTCTTTGGTTACTTTCTGCGCGAGCAAAAAGATACGCAGCGCAGCGGAGTAACAGCCGCAGGCTGGCCCGAAGGGTGAGCGCAGCGAATCAAGTAACTCGCCGAGGGGCGAAACCGTTATTTCAGACAATAAAAAAGCGGCGTTGATCAATAGCGTAGGGCGGGTGTAACCCGCCCTACGGGTCTATCGGTGACTAATGCGCAGCCTGCTGTAGGTCGCCGCGCCGGCCTCGGTTTCGTAGCCGCTGTTGTCCTGGGTGTAGACCCCGGCTTTGAAGTACAGCGGCTGGGTCGCCCAGGCAGCGCCGATTTTGCCGTACCAGCGCACGCCATTGAAATTGACGCTGAGGATGCCGCCCGGCGTCAGGTGCACGTAGTAGGTGAAGGGCTGATTGAGCGGCACGCCCTGTACCAGCACATGGGTGACCGATTCAGCGTCGGTGGGGCGCAGGCGAATCTTGTAGACCAAGTCGGCGCTGCCGGAATCCTTCATCTGGTATTCGAGCTTGAGCATTGGCTTATTGCTGTCGGCGTTGTGAATCTGGCCGATCACCACCTTGCCGCTGGAGGGCACCTGGTTCACCTGCAGGCGGGCGCTGAGGATATTGTCGGCCGCGGGATACAGCCAGTTGCGCAGGCTGCCGTCGGCATAGGTTTCGCGCAGTTCACTGCGTGGGTAGCGGGCGTTCTCGGTGGTGGTGCCGTTAACCGGCGACCAAAAATAAACCTGCTCGTCGTTGGATTTGAAGTAGTGATCCTGATAGCCGCCGGCCAATTGCCGTGTCTCTATGGTGGTGGCTGGAACGCCGACAGGAATACTCAGATTCCAGGTGGCAAGATTGATCATGACAATGACTCCCGATACCGGCAGCGCCTACCTGTGGTTACTCAGCTGGGAGGGCGGCAACTTACGACTACGCTGGCGCTGCGGCTTGCTTGAGGGTTGCAGGTGTCCAAACGGACATTGAGGTGAAACCTGGCGACGGCTGCGCAAGGGCTGGAAGCTCCCGTCGTCGTGTGCGTGGAGCGATCGGGTCTGGTCAGAGAGCGCTATCGTCGTTGCCTGCAGCCTTGCAGTGATTAGCAAAGCTTGGGTTAGTTCAGATTTTTTGCGGCTGGATTGATGAATGGCGTAGGGATAGCCAGCCGCCTGCGGCCAAGGTCGGAACAGGCCGCGGGGTTAACGCGTCAAGCTAAGGCTAGCTCCTCACTGGCCGGGATCACCGTCACGCTGACGCTCAGCTCTTGGCCACCACCGCCCAGCACTACGCCGCGCAATGGGGTGACGTCGCTGAAATCGCGGCCCCAGCCGAGGCTGATGTGTTCGGCTTGCACCAGGCAGCGGTTGGTTGGGTCGAAGTCGATCCAGCCGAGGCGCGGGCAAAACACCGAGACCCAGGCGTGGGAAGCGTCGGCGCCGATCAGTCGGGGTTGGCCGGGCGGTGGCTGGGTGAGGATATAGCCGCTGACATAGCGGGCCGGCAGGCCGAGGCTGCGCAGGCAGCCGATCATCAGTTGAGCAAAGTCTTGGCAGACGCCGCGGCGGCCTTTGAGTACTTCGCTCAGTGGGGTGGAGATCTCGGTGGCCTGGTCGTCGAACTCGAACTCGTCAAAAATTCGCTGGGTCAGCGCCAGGGCAGCGTCCAAGTGCGGGCGGCCGGGGCTGTAGCTGCTGCGTGCATAGCGGGCCAGCTCGGCGCCGCACTGGATATGCGGCGAGTCATAAAGGTAGCGGCTGGCCTCCAGTATTGCCGGTTGACGCACGTGCTGCAGCTGTTGCGCCAGACTTTCCCAGGTTTGGCTGGTATGAATCTGCCCCAGCTGCGGGCGCGGGCTCAGCGCCACGGTTGAGTCGGCGCGCACCAGCAGCTGTTTGTGTGGTTCGGTGATGGTGATATGGCGGGTGTGATTGCCGAAGTAATCGAAGCCATCGCTGCTGTGCTCGGCGCCCGGCTGCACACTGAGTTGTTGGCTCTCGGTGCGCTGGAAGACAAAGGAGCGTGGCGTCAAGTGCAGCACCTGTTGCGACAGGGTCACCAGGCTCTGGTAGCTGTACTGGGTTTCATGCACCACGCGGTAACGCACGGGGCCAGTGAGCGGCGTGTTCATAGGCCGTCCTTGGCGTTTGCGGCGCCGCCGGTATAACTGAAAAAGCGCACGCTGATGTGCTCGGACAGTTGTTCGCTGGCCAGCCGGATGCGCTCCAGCAGCTCGATCAGTTGTGGGTTGCCGCAGCCCAGTTCGGCGTCCGGGTCGAGGGCCAGCAGTTGGTCTTTGAGTGGCGCCAGCAGGGCCTCGCCACAGTTGTC
>JAURXE010000071.1 GCA_030654635.1 Pseudomonas sp. | reverse complement strand
GATTACAGGAAAAAATTCAACCTGAATCGCGATAAATTTAGCAAAAGCCCTGCTTTGCTAATCGCAAAGGCAGGACCAGCGCTCAAGGACGGGCAATTTAAACTACAGCGAACGGGCAATGATCTCTTTCATGATTTCATTGGTGCCCGCGTAAATCCGCTGCACGCGCGCATCCGCCCAGGCCCGCGCCACCGGGTATTCCCACATATAGCCATAACCACCGTGCAACTGCACACACTCATCAAGCACCTTGCATTGCAGGTCGGTGCCCCAGTATTTGAGCATCGCCGCGGTAGGCACATCGAGCTTGCCCTGCAGATGCAACTCCAAACACTTGTCGACAAACACTCGGCCGATCTGCACCTCGGTGGCGATCTCCGCCAGCTTGAAGCGGGTGTTCTGAAAATCCGCCACGGGCTTACCGAAGGCTTTGCGCTCGCGAGTGTAGTCCAGCGTCCAGCGCAACGCCGCCTCGGCCGAGGCCAGCGCGCCGATGCCAACGGTCAGACGCTCCTGCGGCAACTCCTGCATCAAATCGGCGAAGCCCATGCCGGCCTGACCAAGCAGGTTTTCCTTCGGGATACGCACATCCTGAAAGAACAATTCGGAGGTGTCCTGCGCCTTCATGCCGACTTTTTCCAGCCGCTTGCCCTTGGTGAAGCCTGGTGTATTGGCCTCAACCAAAAACAAGCTGGTGCCCTTGGCGCCGGCTTTCGGATCGGTTTTAGCCACCACCACCACCAAGTCAGCCAGAAAGCCGTTGGTGATAAAGGTCTTCGAGCCGTTGATTACATACTCATCGCCATCCAGCACTGCAGTGGTTTTCACCCCTTGTAAGTCAGAGCCTGCGCCCGGCTCAGTCATGGCAATGGCGGTGACCATTTCACCGGAAACCAACTTAGGCAGGTACTTGAGTTTCAGCGCCTCGGAGCCGTAATGCAGGATATAGGGCGCAACAATGTCGGAGTGCAGCGAAAAGCCAATACCAGTCAAACCCAACCGACCGACTTCCTCGATCACCACGGTACTGAAGAGAAAGTCCGCCGCCATGCCGCCGTACTCTTCCGGGATATGCGAGCAGAGCATTCCCGCATCCCCGGCCTTGTTCCACAGCGCCCGGTCGATATGGCCGTCTTTCTCCCATTGAGCATGGAAAGGCACCGCCTCCTGCTCGAGAAATTTGCGCACGCTTTCGCGAAACTGTTCGTGCTCGGAGCTGAAAATAGTTCTGGGGATCATGACGGCACCTAAAGGTAAAGCGGAGGACAAAAAACACCAAGCCGCGACTGTAGGACAGTCCGTTAACCCATCACACTGGACACATCGGCCAATAAATAAGACGATCCAGCCGTCTACTGACCATTTACCCGCCAAACTCTCAAAATAAGAATATTTCATGTCCAGTTCGCCATCCACGCCACTCAAGCGCGTCAGCATCCTTGCCACCGAAGGGGTCTTTGCCTCGACCCTGCTGCAGGCCAAAGACTTCTTTCACATGGCCAGCCTGCGTTACGGCAAACAACAAGGTCGCGGCCTGACGCCTTCGTTCGAGATTCATCTGGTCAGCCCCAACGACCTGGCGGTGCGCAGCTTCAGCGACGTGGTGATCCCAGTCGATGGCGGCCTGGATGACGCCGACATCATCATACTGCCAGCCTTCTGGGATGACTTTGACGCCCTCTCGGCCCGTCACCCGCAAGTGCTCGATTGGCTGCGCGCACGCCACGCCGCGGGCGCGGCTATTTGCGGCGAAGCCACCGGGGTGTTCTGGATGGCCGAAGCCGGGCTACTCGACGGCAAAGAGGCAACCACCTACTGGCGGTTTTTCCGCGAATTCAGCCAGCGCTTCCCACGGGTGCTGCTGAACCAGGAAAAACACCTCACCGATGCCGACAACCTGTACTGCGCCGGCGGCACCACCTCGGCCTGCGACCTGTACATCTACCTGATCGAACGCTTCTGCGGCGCCGGCGTGGCGCAAGCGGTGGCCCGCGATATATTGTATGAAGTGCAGCGCAGCTACAGCCCTGGGCGTATCGGCTTTGGCGGCCAAAAGCTGCACCTGGACGTGTCCATTCTGCAGATCCAGCAATGGCTCGAAGAGCATTTTGCCGAGAAGTTTCGCTTCGAAGATGTCGCCCGCGCCCACAGCATGAGCATCCGCAATTTCATGCGGCGCTTTCAAGCGGCCACTGGCGACAAACCGCTGCATTACCTGCAGCGCCTGCGCATCGAAACCGCCAAGAGCCTGCTCTCGGCTACCCGCAAAAGCATCAAGACCATCAGCTATGACGTCGGTTACGACGACGCCAGCTTCTTCGCCCGGCTGTTTCGCCAGCACGCCGGGTTGTCGCCCAATCAGTACCGCAAGCAATTTCAGCAACAAGGCGAGTGAACAACCGCCATCCCTAGGATGGGTTTTTCTCTGCGCCCCACAACCTATGATCGGTCAACCCTCCGGGGCTCACCCAAAAACAACAATAGGTTTATGCCATGCGTAAGTTTCTCTTTGCCGTGCTCGGCCTGTGCAGCCTTAACGCTGTCGCCGACGAAAACTGGAAAGCCTTTCCGCAAGACCAAAGTGCCTACGACTATTCCGGCGAAAAACTGCGCAGCGCCTGGCCGCAACTGACCCGCGGCTTTGGCGCCAACTACCCCTTCCCGGATGCCGACTGGGTGGTGAAGATGGCCACGCAAAATCCCAAGGCCCTGGAAATGACCGTCAAAGCCGGCACCGGCTTCACTGGCAAACCCGAGGAAGCCGAGCTTTACGCGGCCAAGCTGCAAGACGTCTGGCGCCTGATGTTTCGCGGCGACTTCGCCCAGGCCAAGGCTGACGGCCTCAAACTCGGCGTTGGCGGCCAGGTTCCGGCGATGTTTGCCCAGGTGATTTACGCCCTGTTCCTGGCCCCCGACCAAGCCAGCAAGCAACAACTATTGGAAGAAGTGATCAGCTACACCGACCAAGCCGGCGAGCTGGTCAATGCCGACCCGATGGCAATGTTCGGTCGCGTTTACGCCAAGGCGCGCCTCGGCGAGGAGCTGCCGATTGCGGTGGTGCTCAAGCGTGGCTACACCAGCGAAATCCCGGAAGAGCTCGACGCCCTGCTGAAAAAATCCCCCAACCAGCCCTACGCCCTGGCCCTTTACGGCGGCTATCAGGCCGGTGTGATCCGCAAGGTCGGCGCCTTTGTCGGCGGCATGACCTACGGGGTGGACGCAGACAAGATGGAGCAGTTCTTCGCCCGTTCGTTCAAGCAAGCCAATAACCTGCCGATCGGCCACTACGAGTACGCCAACGCCCTGACTTACGTGTATGGCGACGACGAACACGAAAAAGCTCTGGCGCAGTTAAAACTTGCCGCCTCGCACAAACCGATCAACGCCATGGAAGCCCTGGAAGTCACCCACGCGAAAAAGCTGCTGGCCAGCTTCGAGCAAAGCTCCGCGCAACGCTGATAGCCACTGACAAAAACACCGCACACAAAAAAAGGCTTGCCACTGGCAAGCCCTTTTTCTATTGCACCTAATCTGGCTGCCGGCCCTAGGGTTTGTGTGGCCGCGACAAGAATTCGTGGGACTGCATCTCCAGCAAGCGGCTGAGGGTGCGCTGGAACTCGAACTCCAAGCGGGCGCCAGTGTAGAGGTCTTTCAACTCCACTTCCGCCGACAGAATCAGCTTCACGTTACGGTCGTAGAACTCATCCACCAAATTGACGAAGCGCCGAGCCATATCGTCCTTGGCCGAGGTCATTTGCTCAATATTGGAAATCAGTACGGCGTGGTAGATTTTGGCCAGCTCGATGTAATCGTTCTGGCTGCGAGGTCCGTCGCAGAGCTCACGAAAATCAAACCAGGCCACATCGTCGCCGACCTTGCGCGCCACAATCGCGCGATTTTCGATCATCAGCGGCTGGTTTTCTTCAACCACACAATGCTCGGGCAGCAAGCTCTTGAAGCTCTTTTCCAGGCTGTTTTCGGCAGCGGCGTCCAGCGGCCAGTGAAACAGCTCGGCCTGCTCCAGGGCGCGCAAACGGTAATCGACGCCGCTGTCGACATTGACGATATCGGTGTGGATTTTCAGCAAGGCAATCGCCGGCAAGAACCGCGCGCGCTGCAGGCCGTCTTTGTACAGACCATCGGGAACAATGTTGGAAGTGGCCACCAGGCTCACGCCGTTTTTGAACAGCTCTTCCAGCAAGGTCGCCAGGATCATCGCATCGGTAATGTCCGAGACGAAGAACTCATCGAAGCAAATCACCCGGGTCTCAGCCGCAAAGCGCTTGGCGATTAACGGCAGCGGGTTTTTCTCGCCACTGAAGTTTTTTAGCTCTTCATGCACCCGCTTCATAAAGCGGTGAAAGTGCGTACGTGTCTTCTCTTTGAACGGCAAGGCATCAAAAAACGTGTCGACCAGGTAGGTCTTGCCGCGCCCTACCCCCCCCCAAAAGTACAGACCCTTGATCGGCTCTTGGGATTTCTTACCGAACAACCCACTGAACAGTCCCGGTCGGTGCTTATGCGCCGCCACCAGGTCGTCATACAGGCGCTGCAGATGGCGCACGGCCATTTCCTGCGAGGCATCGTGAAAGAATTCAGGCCGTTGCAAATCGGCCTGATAGCGCTGCAGTGGAGTCATGTTCGGCAATGAAGGGCCTGCGTGATCAACGATAAAAAACAGGCCGGCACTGTAGCGATGGCCCCGCCGAATGGCAATCGGCAAGGCCTCGCGTGCGACCAAACGGCGTTACTCTTGTGGCTTTAGTGCATCGCGCAGGCTGGCCATGGCCGCAGCCAGGCTGGCGGCATCGGCGTAGACCGGGCTCTGCGCCACGCATTCATCGTCTAGCCACAGACCGAAAGCCTCGCCTTGCTCGCGCAAATCCAGCGCCTCGCCCGACTGCAAACGCTTGCTGACCTGGCCGGCGGCCTTGCCATCGGCAAAGCAGTTGGACAGCAGCAATTGCTCGCCACTGGCATCCAGCAGGCGGAAGCGAAAACTGCCATCGTCTTCGCGAAAGCTGACGAAACGGGCGCTCTTGGCGGCTTTCTTCTTCTCGCCAGCGGCGCCTTGCACCTGGGTGCGGAACGAGCGCAAGCCCACCGCAGCACGTAACTCGGCCAAAAATGGCGTCGCCGTTTTACGCGCCTTGGCGGCGCCCGCCAGCAGAATATCTTCCAGATCATCGGGGCGATTGATCAGCGCGTTATAGCGCTCGCGGGCCTCGCCCAACTCATTATCCAGCAGCCCGAACAGGCGCTGTTTGGCCTCACCCCAGGCCAAACCACCCAGCAACTCGGCGCGAAACTCGGCCTGCTGCGTCGGGGTGGAGAAC
>JAURXE010000070.1 GCA_030654635.1 Pseudomonas sp. | reverse complement strand
AGGTCGCAGCCAAAGGCTGCATGAGGATCATTTATAGGGTCTTGGTCATCAAATGAAAAGCATTCGCTCAGCAAAACGCAACGATAAAGCGCCTTTTGCTCAAAAACCGCGTCTGGCTACCGAGTGAGTCGGGCCAGTTGCGCGTGCTCGGTTGCAGGTGCGGCGGCGGGTTTTCCAGGCCGGGAGGGCACTGTCAGCAAAAGACAAATGCCTGGCGCCCAAGGTAAAGCACTGGGGCCCGGTGAGTTTTACTGTGCTGCCGGTGAGGTCCGCGGGTTTGGCGGACTGTTGCATTACTAGGTCGAGGGGAAGTGCGCGATGAGTGACACCACTGTTCTGATTGTTCCGGGTTTACGTGATCACGTGCCCGCCCATTGGCAGAGCTTGCTGCAAGCCAAGTTGCCCAAGGTCCGCTCGGTACCGCCGCTGGAACACGAAAAACTGAGCCTGGCGGCGCGGGTCTAGGCGATCCAGCGCGAGCTGGAGGCGATTAGCGGCCCTGTAATACTGGTGGCCCACAGCGCCGGGGTACTGATGGTGGTGCACTGGGCGGCACTGCATCAGCGGCCGATCAAGGGCGCACTGCTGGCCGCGCCACCGGACCTGAACGCCATCTGGCCGGACAACTACCCGACGCCCGACAGCCTGCGCGCCAATGGCTGGGCGCCGCTGCCTACAGCCCCATTACCTTTCCCCAGCATCCTCGCGGCCAGCACCGACGATTACCTGGCCAGCTTCGCGGCCGCCACGGCCATGGCTGAGCAGTGGGGCAGTGAGCTGGTCAATCTGGGCGCCGTCGGCCATCTCAATCCGGCCTCAGGCTTTGGTGAGTGGCCACAGGCGCAGACCTTCATCCGGAATTTGGATCGCTAGGCGAAGCGGCCTGGCCGGTGGGTCTCAGCGCAAGGCTGATCGCCGGCGCAGCGGTTTCAGCCGGGGCGCTGCATTTTAAACAGCGCTTGCGGCCCCAGCTGGAAGTAGTCCGCCGCGCCACCGCCGCGCAGAATCGGCTCTGCCGCCGCCGTGTCGTAGACACCATTTTTGAGCAGGTGTTGGGCGATATGCACGGCAACCACTTCACCGAGAATCAGCCAGGTAGGAATCAAACTCTGGTCGGTGCGTTGCAACTGAATGATCTGCGTGAGTTTGCATTCGAACGACACTGGGCTTTCCAGCACCCTCGGCACCTTGATCAACCTTGAGGGCGCCGGCGTCAGGTTGCTCAGCACGAACTCGTCGACTTGCGGTCCAACCGCTGCGCAACTTTGGTTCATCGCTTCGGCCAGGCTGCGGGTCGCCAGATTCCAGGCGAATTCGCCGGTTTGCTCGATGTTATTGAGGCTGTCTTTACGACCCACGCTGGCAAAACCAATGATCGGTGGCATGTAGTTGAAGGCATTGAAAAAGCTGTAGGGCGCCAGGTTCAGTCGACCTTCGCCATCCTGCGAGGAAATCCAGCCGATGGGCCGCGGGCCGACTATGGCATTGAAGGGGTCGTGGGGCAGGCCATGGCCGTGGGCCGGTTCGTAGTAATACATGTCATCGCGCATTGATAAGTTCTCGTGTCGAGCCTGCAGAAGTATTATTCGCCGCTTGTAGCCATACACAGCGCCAGCTGCTGCGCATGAAGGCCTATTCCACCTTGTCCAAGCTTGCCAGGGAGCACCCAGTGCCAGTTGTTTTATTGCGTCAAGTTTCCCGCTTTGGCTTGCTGCTGTTGTCCATCGGCACTTCGCTCTCGGCGGTTGCTTGCCCGGCGGGGCAGGCCGA
>JAURXE010000069.1 GCA_030654635.1 Pseudomonas sp. | reverse complement strand
AGGTCGCAGGGTGGACTCAGGAGCGCAGCGAACAGTCCACCGTTTGGCGCGCAGCAACAACCTTGGCTATCGGCATTTAAATCCTATGCTGAAAAGCGACCCATCCACCCGAGGAAAACCCGTCCATGCCTGAGTTCGATTATGTGATTGTCGGCGGCGGTTCCGCCGGTTGCGTGCTGGCTGCGCGCCTGAGCGAAGACCCGCAAATCAGCGTTTGCCTGCTGGAAGCCGGCGGCACCGGCGACAGTCAGGTGGTCAAGGTGCCCATGGGCATGGTGGCGATGATGCCGACCCGCCTGAACAACTGGGCCCTGGAGACAGTGCCGCAGCCGGGCCTGAATGGGCGGATTGGCTATCAACCGCGAGGCAAGATGCTCGGTGGCTCCAGCGGTCTGAATGCCATGGTGTATGTCCGCGGCCATCGCTGGGACTACGACCACTGGGCGGCACTGGGCAACCTGGGCTGGTCCTATGACGAGGTGCTGCCCTACTTTATCCGCTCGGAAAACAATCAGACCCTGCGTGACCGCTTCCATGGTCAGGGCGGGCCGCTCAATGTGGCCGAACTGCGCACCGACAACCCCTTTCAGCAGCACTTTCTGGACGCCGCCAAACAAGCCGGCCAACCGCTGATTCGCGACTTTAACGGCGCTCAACAGGAAGGCGTCGGCATCTACCAGGTTACCCAAATCAATGGCGAACGCTGCAGCGCGGCGCGCGCCTACCTGCAGCCGCACCTGCACCGACCCAACCTCCAGGTGATCACTGGCGCCGCCGCGCGCCGGGTGTTGTTCGCAGGCAAACGCGCCATGGGCGGGGAATACCGCAAAGACGGGCAGACTCTCCAAGTCCGCGCTCGCCATGAAGTGCTGCTCAGTGCCGGGGCCTTTCAGTCGCCGCAACTGCTGCTGCTCTCTGGGGTGGGCGACAGCACCCAGTTGCGCCAGGTCGGCATCGAACCGTTGCTGCACCTGCCCGGGGTCGGGCAGAACCTGCAGGACCACCCGGATTTCGTGTTTATTTACCGGGCCAAGAGCCACGACTTGTTCGGCCTATCGCTGGGTGGCAGCCTGCGCGTGCTCAAGGAGTTTTGGCGTTACCTGAACGGCCGGCGTGGCATGCTGACCAGCAACGTCGCCGAAGGCGGCGCCTTTCTCAAGACCGACCCGGCCCTGCCGGCGCCAGACGTGCAACTGCACTTCGCCACCGCTCTGGTGGAAAACCACGCCCGCACCCTTCGCCTGGGTCATGGCTACTCCTGTCACGTGTGCCTGCTGCGGCCAAAGAGTCGCGGCACGGTGAAACTGCGCAGCGCCAACCCGGATGACAACCCGCTGATCGACCCAAATTTTCTCGGCGAACCGGACGATCTGGAAGCCATGGTCAAAGGTTTCAAACTGACCCGGCAGATCATGGATGCCCCGGCTCTGGCCGAGCAGCGGCACGCCGAACTGCACACTGACAACGTGCACAGCGACGCACAGATTCGGCAGATCCTGCGCGAGCGCAGCGACACGGTTTACCACCCGGTAGGCACCTGCATGATGGGCCAGGGCCCGCTGGCAGTGGTCGATGCCGAGTTGCGCGTGCATGGCCTGCAAGGCTTGCGGGTGGTGGACGCCTCGATCATGCCAACGCTGATCGGTGGCAATACCAACGCGCCCTCAATGATGATCGCCGAAAAAGCCGCAGACCTGATCCGCGCCAGCCACACCACCCGGCTCAGCGCCTGATCGGGTATAACTTCAGACAGTCAAAACCACAGGCCTTAATCGGCACAAGCAACCAGGAGAATAACAATGAGTGGTAGTGAGTTTCGCAATCGGGTGGTGGTGATTACCGGCGCCGGCTCCGGCATAGGCCGGGCACTGGCGCTGCAGTTTGCCGCAGCCGGCGCCCGCCTGGCGCTGTCGGACGTTAACCGTGCTGGGCTGGATGAAACCCTGGCCATGCTGGCCGCCGGCTGCGAGGCGCGCGGTTACAGTGTCGATGTATCGTCACGCGAGGCGGTGTTTGCCCATGCTACAGAGGTGCAACGCGATTTTGGTACCGCGCACCTGCTGATCAACAACGCTGGCGCCGCCCTGGTCGGCACCATCGCCCACACCAGCATCGAAGAATTCGAGTGGCAGATCGGCATCAACCTGTGGGGCGTGATCTACGGCACCAAGGCTTTCCTGCCGATGATGCTGGCGCAACGGGATGGCTGCATCGTCAACATTTCCAGCGTGTTCGGCCTGGTGGGTTTCCCCCTGCAGGGCGCCTACAACATCTCTAAGTTCGGCGTACGCGGCTTTACCGAATGCCTCTGGACCGAGCTGGAAGGCAGCGGCGTGCGGGCTGTTTGCGTGCACCCTGGCGGGATCAAAACCAATATCGACAAGGCCGCGCGCCTGGTTAAAGCGGCCGGCAAGGAAGAGGCTATTTTCGCCAAGCTGGGCGATAAGATGCTGATCACCCCGCCAGAAGACTGCGCCGCCGCCATCATCCAGGGCGTGCTCAGTGGCAAACGGCGGATTCTCACCGGCAATAAATCGAGCACCCTGCACTGGTTGTCACGCCTGCTGCCCAACAGCTACCCGGCCCTCATACGCATGCTCGCCCGCTAAGCAGTACGCCCGCCGAACACATACAACAGTGCCTGCATCGGGCGCAGGCACTGAATGCCACTAGTACGCTAGTACTTTTGTCTGACTAGTTAGATGGGTTGCGTACTGCTAGGGTGCAACTCGTGCGGGACAGATTCATCTGGTTATTGATCCGCAAGCCATTTTCACGACAGCGCGCTCTTGCGCAGTTGCCTGCCAAGCCATCCAGATCCCGCCTTGTTTGACTGCTGCACAATACCTGCACCTGTTCAAATGGCCAGCCGGCCTCCCCGCTGATTTGATCGCCGCTCAAGGCCATCGACTTAGACTTCTAGCACCCAATGAGTAAAACCATCATGCCGAGATCAACATCTAAAGGGCTGCCCGTTCAATTGCGCCGCAGCCTATTGGCCCTGGGTTGCACACTGCTCGCAGTGTCGAGCAGCAATGCCAGTGCCGAGCCATTAGCGGCCTCCAAGGTGCCGGACTCTGCCCTGTATATCGGTTTTGGCGCCAGCGCCAACTCGGTCGACTTCAATGATCAGGACATCCAGGCCACCGGCATTTCCGACACCTACGACACCACCAGCGGTGCCCTGCTGGCTTCGGGGTCTGCGGGTGGGCCAGCGGTGGGTCTGAACATGGATTCCCAGTCGTCATTTTCCCCGACGCTGCAACTGGGCTACTTCCAGCACTTCGACAACAGCCCATGGCTGTGGGGGGCAAAATTCTCCTACAACTATTTATCCACCGACTCCACCACCAAAAATTTCCTGATCCCCCAGTACGGCGCTTTCGGCACCACGCCCTTTACCGGCAATGCCGTGGTGCATTCGTTTGAAACCGAAATCAAGCACCAGATTTCTCTCGTGCCCTATATCGGCCACTCCTTTGCCAATGGTTTTGTCTACGCGGGCGCGGGCCCAACCCTGTCGCAAATCAACACCAAAATTGATGGCTTGATTGGCTTTGCCGATATCAACGGCACACGCACCGATATTTCCGGACAACCTAGTAATTTCTCCAGCTCGCAGTGGTCGCAAGGCGCAATTGGCACACTGGGCGGCACTTACTTCCTGGACTCGTCCTGGTTCCTGGATTTCAACTACAACTACGCCGTAACCGAGAACCGCACCGCCCGCTACAGCGAACCCTTCACCAACCCAACATCGACCAAGACCTATACCGGGACACTGATCGGCAGCACCTCCGGCAGCGTCACGACCCAATCGGTAGCGCTGAGCATTAACAAGGCATTTTGATTGCAGGCAGCAATAGCTGCCCGTCCGCTTGAGTCCATCACTCAAAGCGGACGTCAAGCAGCGGCAGGTTCAGGTCAAAAAATGACGCTCAACTGCGCCTACAAAAACGCAGCCGACTCAGGGCGCTTCAGCCAAATCGAACCTAACGCCATCGACAAATAGACTGGCCAACGGACCCGTTAACGTGTGTTCCAGTACCCGGCAGGGTTCATTAGTGCGGCCTACCCGCCTCCCAGAAATATCGAAGTTCCTGTGCGCGTTAGCGCACCGACACGGCGGTAACTGAATGCAAAGGTCTGGGCAGCATCTCGCCGCCACCGACAGCGCCATGCCGATCGACAAAACTGCACGCTCAGCCGGTCGCAAGGGTGGTGCCTTGCAAGGTCTAGGGCTGCTTAGCGTACCGGGAGAAATGGCCAACGGTGCTGGTCAGCCATCGCCCAGCGCCACATAGCCGAGCATCCTGACTTGGATGAAATAGTGGCCTAACCAAGCAACATTCCGACCAACCGATAAGGAGAAAACCCTATGAAACGCACTGCATCAGCAGCTTGGCAAGGTGACCTCAAGGAAGGTAAAGGCCACATCTCGAGCCAGAGTGGCGCTCTCAAGGATGTTCAGTACGGCTTCAATACGCGCTTCGAAGATGGGCCTGGGACCAACCCTGAAGAGTTAATCGCAGCCGCCCACGCGGGCTGCTTCACGATGGCCTTGGCGGCACAACTGGGTGAAGCCGGCATCACCGCGCAAAACCTAAAGACCACTGCAGCCGTGACCTTGGAAAAGGTCGGGGACGGCTTCACCATCACCGCGGTACACCTCGTACTGGTGGCGAAGATTCCCGGTACTGACCAGCAAACCTTCGAGGCCATCGCCAACAAAGCGAAGACCGGCTGCCCGGTATCGAAGCTGCTGAATGCCACGATCACGCTGGATGCAACACTGGAAACTTGAGTTCGCGTGGCGCGGTAGATAGTGCACCGGACACACACCGGCAGGCATTGATTGCTCGCCGGCGTGCTCGTGTTCGACAGCCCGACGGCGATGAAATCGCTGATGCAGTCAGATAGCCAAAGATTCGAAGCACTGCACCTTTTACTCGCAGTTGCGCCCGCTAACACACAGAGCATCGTCCCTCATTTCAACGTGTCCTGGCGTACAGACCGGCCCCGGTTTTACACACAACATGAACACACGCAGCGCCACGCCCAGCGGTTTGATGCTGTGCTCTATCAACCCCGTGGTTATTTCAGGAGTTCAACATGAACTATGAAGAACGCGACACCTATGGCATCTACAAGGCCACCACCGGCGTAGCGACCAAACCTAACTTGAGTTCAGGACCTGGACCGCGGCTGATGGGGGCAAACACCCTTATCGGAAATGACGTCTACAACCACAAAGACGAAGACTTGGGTGACATCAAGGAGATCATGCTGGACGTGCACAGCGGTCGGGTCGGCTATGCCGTGCTGTCCTTTGGAGGTTTTCTCGGCATGGGCGAAAAGCTGTTTGCTGTGCCGTGGAGCGCATTAACGCTTGATACAGTGAATAAACGTTTCGTGTTACGCGTCGACAAGGAGCGCCTCGCTGATGCGCCTGGATTCGACAAAGACAAGTGGCCTGATATGCAGGACCCGACCTGGAGTAAGCACATCCATGATTACTACGACACGCCGCAGCCCAATACGGAAGGCCAGTTTTAGCACGACCCGCTAGGCCAGTGTTCAGGTTAACTGCCAGTTCGCGTGCTTTAGCGCCTATGACGATTTTTCGCATTGGGCATAGCTGCCCGATGCGAAAAAACCAATATCCGAACGACGTAAGTTGCGACAGTTCGAGCAGATCAAGCCATTGTTCGAAGCCACGAAGTCACGCAGGGTCGACTTATACAAGGTGTGGTGCGTGGTGCTGTACTTGCTCAAGAGCGACTGTGTAGGCAATAAGCAACATCCCGCTGACACAAAATCCTACACACCCTCATCCGTATCTGCTTTTGGCTTATCCCATCGGCAGCTTTTGGCCGGTTTCAGCCTGTAACGAATGGCTGTTATGGGTCGGCTGCGACGGTCGAAGTCAGACCGTCGCTATCGAAATTCAGACCGCTGTCTGCTCGGCCATCTCCAAGGCGTCATCGACCTAAATTCCCAGGTATCTGACGG
>JAURXE010000055.1 GCA_030654635.1 Pseudomonas sp. | reverse complement strand
GCCGGAAAACGCTTCTTCAGACGGCAAGCCCAGGTACTGCGCCGAGGCGCCGGTGGCGATGATTAGTGCATCGCAGGTGTAGGTGGCGCTGTCACCTTTGAGTACAAAAGGTTGTTGCTGCAACTCTGCGGTGTGGATATGGTCAAAGACAATCTCGGTATCGAAGCGCTCGGCGTGCTTTTGCATGCGCTCCATCAGGGCTGGACCGGTCAGGCCTTCAACATCACCCGGCCAATTATCCACTTCGGTGGTGGTGGTGAGCTGGCCACCGGCTTGCATACCGGTAATCAGTAAGGGCTTCAGGTTGGCGCGAGCGGCATATACCGCAGCACTATAACCGGCGGGGCCTGAACCCAGGATAAGCAGGCGCGAATGCTTGACTTCACTCATAAAAACTCCTCATAAGCCTTTGTCACGAAAGAGAATGCGTGCTCCAATTGAGCCGCTTACAGGGGTGGGTAGTGGTACTGGTCGCTATGCTACACCCAAGCATGAGAGGCCGGCAAAATGCACTCTTATGCATATACGCTGGCATTCACCAGCCCGCCAAACCCGTACAATGATCACCTTTAGCCGCCAACCACTGGTTGCGGTCGCCTTAGGCGCAGGGAAATACGCGTTTTGAAGAACTCCACCTCGACCACCGCCCAAGCATCCGCTTGGCGTCAGCAGTTGCATTACCGACTCAAAGAGGGCGCCTTGCTGGCGCTCGGCGCGCTTTGCCTGATTTTATGGCTGGCGCTGCTGACCTATGACAAGAGTGACCCCAGTTCGAGTAACAGCAATATGGCGCAAGTCCACAACGCTGCGGGCCTAGTGGGTGCCTGGTGCGCTGATTGGTTGTTTGTGGCGCTGGGTTACTTTGCTTATCTGTTCCCGTTATTGCTGGCCTCTAAGGCCTGGCAAGTATTTCGTCAGCGCCATCAGCCATTCGACTGGAGTGGCTGGCTGTTTTCTTGGCGGATGATTGGGCTGGTGTTTCTGGTGCTTTCGGGCTCGGCCTTGGCTGATATCCATTTTAATGCCGGTCACAGTTTGCCTGGCTCGGCGGGTGGCGCGCTGGGGGAAAGTCTGGGGCAATTAGCTGAGCGAGCGCTGGGCGTGCAGGGCAGTACGCTGATGTTTTTGGCGTTGTTCCTCTTTGGTTTGACGGTGTTCAGCGACCTGTCTTGGTTCAAAGTGATGGACGTCACCGGCAAGATCACCCTCGATCTATTTGAGCTGATTCAAAGCCTGCTTAATCGTTGGTGGAATGCCCGGGTTGAGCGCAAACAACTGGCGCAGCAGCTGCGCGATGTGGATACCCAGGTCACTAACGTGACGGCGCCGATGCTGAAAAATCCCCGTGAGCAAGCCAAGGTCAAGGCCTTGCTGCTGGAGCGCGAAGAGGCCCTGACGCAGCACATGAGTGCCCGCGAGTCGCGTCCCGCGCCGGTGATTACGCCGCTGGCAGCCGCGAAGGCGCCGGAGCCAAGCAAGCGCGTGCTCAAGGAAAAACAGGCGTCGCTATTTACCGATACGGCTATCGAAGGCAGCCTTCCACCGATTTCTATCCTTGATGTGGCCGAGAAAAAACAGAAGAAATTCTCTCCCGAGTCGCTAGAGGCGATGTCGCGGCTGCTGGAAATCAAACTCAAGGAGTTTGGCGTCGAGGTGATTGTCGAGTCGGTGCATCCGGGTCCTGTGATTACCCGCTTTGAGATTCAACCGGCAGCGGGCATTAAAGTCAGCCGCATTTCCGGTTTGGCCAAAGACTTGGCGCGTTCGCTGGCATTGATCAGCGTGCGGGTGGTTGAGGTGATTCCGGGTAAAACCACAGTCGGCATCGAAATCCCCAATGAAGACCGGCAGATCGTGCGCTTCTCCGAGGTGTTGTCGTCCTCCGAGTTTGACGATGCCAAATCGCCGGTGACCCTGGCCCTGGGCCACGACATTGGCGGCCGGCCGGTGATCACCGATTTGGCCAAGATGCCGCACTTGCTGGTGGCCGGTACTACCGGCTCCGGTAAGTCGGTGGGCGTTAACGCCATGATCCTGTCGATTTTGTTCAAGTCGACGCCTGAACATGCGCGACTGATCATGATCGACCCGAAGATGCTTGAGTTGTCGATTTACGAAGGCATTCCGCACCTGTTGTGTCCGGTGGTAACCGACATGAAAGAGGCCGCCAACGCCCTGCGTTGGTGTGTGGCCGAGATGGAGCGGCGCTACAAGCTGATGGCCGCCATGGGCGTGCGTAACCTGGCCGGCTTCAACCGCAAGGTCAAAGACGCCGAAGAGGCTGGCACTCCGCTGAGCGATCCGCTGTATCGGCGCGAAAACATGCAAGACGAAGCGCCGTTGCTGAAGACCTTGCCGACCATCGTGGTGATAGTCGACGAATTCGCCGACATGATGATGGTGGTTGGCAAAAAGGTTGAAGAGCTGATCGCGCGCATCGCACAAAAAGCCCGTGCCGCCGGCATTCACTTGATCCTCGCCACCCAGCGGCCGTCGGTGGATGTGATCACCGGTTTGATCAAGGCCAACATTCCTACCCGCATGGCCTTTCAGGTGTCGAGCAAGATCGACTCGCGGACCATTCTCGACCAGGGCGGGGCCGAGCAGTTACTCGGTCACGGCGACATGCTCTATCTGCCGCCGGGCACTGGTTTGCCGATTCGCGTGCATGGCGCCTTCGTTTCCGATGAAGAAGTGCATCGCGTGGTGGAAGCCTGGAAGTTGCGCGGTGCGCCGGATTACATCGAAGAGATTCTGGCCGGCGTCGAAGAACCCGGTAGCGGCTTTGACAGCGGCAGCGGTGAGGGCGGCGAGGGCAGCGAAGAAGATCCGCTGTATGACGAGGCGGTACGCTTCGTTACCGAGAGTCGCCGCGCCTCCATCTCCGCCGTGCAGCGCAAGCTGAAAATCGGCTACAACCGCGCCGCGCGCATGGTGGAAGCCATGGAAATGGCCGGGGTGGTAACGTCCATGAGTACAAATGGCTCCCGTGAGGTCATAGCTCCGAGTCCGATCCGCGACTGAATTCAGGCTTACTAACCCAAAGAGGATTTTCATGCGCGCTTTACGCATGCTGTTACTGGCCGTTATGGCCTTTGCCGTTGCCCCCGCCCAGGCCGACGATGCCGTCGCCGTGGCCCGCTTGACCGCCTTGCTGAGCCAGGCGCAGACGCTGACGGCGCGCTTTTCCCAGCTAACCCTGGATGGCTCGGGTACCCAGTTGCAAGAAACCGCCGGTGAGTTGTCACTCAAACGGCCGGGCTTGTTTCGCTGGCACACCGATGCACCTGCCGAGCAGATGCTGGTTTCCAATGGCCAGAAAGTCTGGCTGTATGACCCGGATCTGAATCAGGTGACCATTCAGGTGCTGGATCAGCGTTTAACCCACACCCCGGCATTATTGTTGTCGGGCGACGTGTCGAAGATCAGCGAAAACTTCACCGTGACCCATAAGGAAGGCGGTAGCGTGGTCGACTTCATCCTGAAGCCCAAGGCCAAAGACAGCCTGTTCGACAACCTGCGGCTGTCCTTTCGTAATGGCATGATCAATGACATGCAGTTGATCGACAGCGTCGGCCAGCGCACTAACATCTTGTTTCTGGGGGTGAAAATGAACGAACCCCTGGACGCCAGTCAGTTCAGCTTCCAAGTGCCGGCCGGCGCTGATGTGATTGAACAATAAACGCCCTGTTTTAACCGGCTGTTTAAGAGGTCGTTGCTAAGCGCCATGGATCTATTTCGCACCGCCCCGATTGCTCAACCGCTGGCTGCACGACTGCGCGCCACCAGCCTGGATGAGTACGTCGGCCAGCAGCATTTGCTGGCGCCGGGCAAGCCGCTGCGCGAGGCGCTGGAGCAGGGTGCGCTGCACTCGATGATTTTCTGGGGGCCGCCAGGGGTGGGTAAAACCACCCTGGCGCGTTTGCTGGCCCAGGTCTCTTCGGCGCATTTCGAGACGCTGTCGGCGGTGCTTTCCGGGGTCAAGGAAATCCGCCTGGCGGTCGAGGTGGCCAAGCAGCAAGCGGCGCAATACGGTCGGCGGACTATTTTGTTTGTCGATGAAGTGCACCGCTTCAACAAGTCCCAGCAAGATGCCTTTCTGCCCTATGTCGAAGATGGCACGCTGATCTTTATCGGCGCCACCACCGAGAATCCCTCCTTCGAGTTAAACAACGCCTTGCTCTCGCGGGCCCGCGTCTATGTGCTGCAAAGCCTCGATGAGGCGGCCATGCGCAAGCTGGTCAGCCGCGCCCTGAACGAAGAAAAAGGCTTGGGCAAACAGCAATTGAGCTTGCCCGAAGCCAGCTTCAAGATGTTGCTGGCCGCCGCTGACGGTGATGGCCGGCGCCTGCTTAACCTGCTGGAAAACGCCGCCGACCTGGCCGAAGACGGCGCCGCCATTACTGAGGATTTACTGCTCAATCTGCTCGGCGATGGTCGTCGGCGTTTTGATAAAGGTGGCGAGGCCTTTTACGATCAGATCTCGGCGCTGCACAAATCGGTACGCGGCTCGAATGCCGACGGCGCGCTCTATTGGTTCGCGCGCATGCTCGATGGTGGCTGCGACCCGCTGTATATCGCCCGCCGCGTAGTGCGCATGGCCAGCGAGGACATCGGCAACGCCGACCCGCGGGCGTTGAGCCTGTGCCTGGCGGCCTGGGAGGTGCAGGAGCGCCTCGGTAGCCCGGAGGGCGAATTGGCCGTGGCCCAGGCCATCACCTATTTGGCCTGTGCGCCGAAAAGCAATGCGGTGTACTTGGGCTTTAAAGCTGCCATGGGCGCCGCTGCGGCCCATGGCTCGCTGGAAGTGCCGCTGCACCTGCGCAATGCGCCGACCAAGTTGATGAAGGAGTTGGGTTATGGCGATGAATATCGCTACGCCCATGACGAGCCCGAGGCCTATGCGGCCGGCGAAACCTATTTGCCCGAACAGTTGCCCGAGCAGAGTTTTTATCAGCCGGTGCCCCGTGGGTTGGAATTGAAGATCGGCGAGAAGCTCAAACACTTAGCGGCGCTGGATCGACTCAGCCCCCGGCAGAGGAAAAAACCATGATCAAGGTCGCCTTGGCGGTTGCCGCTGGCGGCGCAGTGGGTTCTGTCTTGCGTTTTTTAACCAGCGCAGTGGTGGTTGCCCAGTGGCCCCGCTACTACTATTTCGCCACCTTCGCGGTGAACCTAGTCGGATGTTTTTTGATTGGGTTCTTGTCCGCCTATTTCCTATTGCGCACCGATTTGCCGCTGGTTTTACGCACCGGTTTAACCGTTGGCGTGTTAGGCGGGCTGACTACCTTCTCCAGTTTCAGTCTTGAGGTTTTGCGTTTAATCGAGGCCGGCCAGTTTGGTGTGGCGCTCAGTTATCTGCTCGGTAGCGTGCTCGGTGGCCTGTGCGCGGCCTGGCTGGGAATGTCGCTGGCGCGTCTGTAAGCGAAAAATACTCGGATTGCCGGTAGAGAATCCGTAAACTGCGCGGTATTACGTCTTAACTGACGCCCCTATTTTGCCTTGTTTGAGACCTATGCCATGCTCGACTCCAAACTCATTCGCACGCAACTCCACGAAACTGCTGAGCGCTTGGCGACCCGTGGCTTTGCCCTGGATGTGGTGCGCCTCGAAGCCCTTGAGGCGCAGCGTAAAAGTATTCAGGCCCGCACCGAGCAGCTGCAGGCTGAGCGCAATGCCCGCTCCAAAGCCATCGGCCAGGCCAAGCAGCGCGGTGAAGACATCGCGCCAATGCTTGCCGAAGTCGACCGCATGGGCAGCGAGTTGGAACAGGGCAAGGGCGAGCTGGACGTCATCCAAGTCGAGCTGGATAACATTTTGCTGAATATCCCCAATTTGCCCCACGAGTCAGTGCCATTGGGCGCCGATGAAGAGGCCAATGTTGAAGTGCGCCGCTGGGGTACGCCACGCCAGTTTGATTTCGAAATAAAAGATCACGTCGCCCTGGGTGAGCAGTATGGCTGGCTCGACTTTGAAACCGCCGCCAAATTATCTGGCGCGCGCTTCTCGCTGATGCGTGGGCCGATTGCCCGTCTGCACCGGGCCTTGGCGCAGTTCATGCTCAACCTGCACACCAGCGAGCATGGCTACGAAGAGGTTTACACCCCTTATCTGGTGCAAGCCGGCGCGCTGCAAGGCACCGGTCAGTTGCCGAAATTCGAAGAAGACCTGTTCAAGATTGCTCGTGAAGACGAGGCCGATCTGTACCTGATCCCCACCGCCGAAGTGTCGCTGACCAATATGGTTGCCGGGGCGATTCTGGATGCCAAGCAACTGCCGCTCAAATTTGTCGCCCACACCCCATGCTTTCGAAGCGAGGCTGGCGCCTCTGGGCGCGACACTCGCGGCATGATTCGCCAGCATCAGTTCGACAAGGTTGAGATGGTTCAGATAGTCGCGCCGGAAACGTCCCACGCCGCGCTGCAGGGCCTGACCGCCAACGCCGAAAAAGTCTTGCAGCTGCTTGAGCTGCCATACCGTCTGCTGGCGCTGTGCACCGGCGACATGGGCTTTAGCGCCAACCAGACCTTCGACATTGAAGTCTGGGTGCCGAGCCAGGACAAATACCGCGAAATCTCCTCCTGCTCTAACTGTGGCGACTTCCAAGCCCGGCGCATGCAGGCTCGCTATCGCAACCCGGAAACCGGCAAGCCCGAGTTGGTGCATACACTCAACGGTTCTGGTTTGGCGGTCGGCCGCACCTTGGTGGCTGTGCTGGAAAACTACCAGCAAGCGGATGGCTCGATTCGCGTACCTGAGGTGCTCAAGCCCTATATGGGCGGCGTCGAAGTCATCGGTTAAACGATGTTTTGATGATGAAATACGGGGTGGCCAGAGCCGCCCCGTTTTGTTTTAGCCGATCAAGAGAGTGCCCATGGATTTCCTGCCGTTGTTTCATAACCTCAAGGGTCGCTGCGTACTGCTGGTTGGCGGTGGCGAGGTGGCGCTGCGTAAAGGTCGCTTGCTGGCTGATGCTGGCGCCGCGCTGCGGGTGGTTGCGCCGCAGGTGGATGGGCAGTTAGTGGCGCTGGCGGCCAGCAGCCAAGGCACTGTCGAGCTGCGTGGCTATCAGCAGGCTGACCTTGATGGCGTGTGCTTGGTGATCGCCGCAACCGATGACGAGTCGCTCAATGCCGTGGTCTCAGAACACTGCCAAGCGCGAGGTATTCCGGTCAATGCGGTGGATGCGCCCAAGCTGTGCAGCGTGATATTCCCGGCCATCGTCGATCGCTCACCGCTGATCGTGGCTATTACCAGTGGTGGTGACGCGCCGGTGTTGGCACGTTTGATTCGGGCCAAAATCGAGACTTGGATTCCGGCAACTTACGGCCAACTAGCCGGGCTGTCCAAGCGTTTTCGCGCCCAGGTCAAAGCCCTATTTCCGGATGTGCAGCAGCGTCGGGTGTTTTGGGAAGAGGTCTTTCAGGGGCCGATCGCCGAGAGTGTGTTTGCCGGCAAACTCGGCGAAGGCGAGCGTTTGCTTGCGGACAAAGTCGCAGGGGCCGCGCCAAAGTCCTTGGGCGAGGTGTATTTGGTCGGGGCCGGCCCGGGTGATCCCGATCTGCTGACTTTTCGCGCACTGCGCTTGATGCAGCAAGCCGACGTGGTGCTCTATGACCGCCTGGTGGCGCCGGAAATAGTCGAGCTGTGCCGCCGCGATGCCGAGCGGATTTACGTTGGTAAACGCCGCGCCGAGCATGCCTTACCGCAAGAGCAGATTAATCAGCAATTGGTGACTTTGGCCAAACAAGGGAAGCGGGTGCTGCGCCTTAAAGGCGGTGATCCGTTTATCTTCGGCCGCGGCGGTGAAGAGATCGAAGAGCTGGCTGCCCATGGCATTCCGTTCCAGGTAGTGCCCGGCATTACCGCTGCCAGTGGTTGCGCCGCATACGCGGGCATTCCGCTGACCCATCGTGATTACGCCCAGTCGGTGCGTTTTGTTACTGGTCATCTGCAAGATGGCAGCTGCAATTTGCCCTGGGCGGACTTGATCGCGCCGGGCCAGACCCTGGTGTTTTATATGGGTTTGACCGGCTTGCCGCTGATCTGTCAGCAGCTGATTGCTCATGGTCGGGGCCCCGATACGCCGGTGGCGCTGATCCAGCAAGGCACCACCCGTCATCAGCAAGTGTTTACCGGCACCCTTGGCACTCTGCCAGCGATTTTGGCCGCCCAGACCGTACAAGCGCCAACCTTGGTGATTGTCGGAGAAGTGGTGCTGTTGCGCGAGAAACTGGCTTGGTTTGAGGGCGCGCAACGCGCCAACTAAGGCCTTAGCAGTTTGCCGACGGCCCGATCTCGGGCAGCCGACAGACGCTGATTTAACCCAGGCGTTGCGCCCAGATCTGTTCTGCGCGGGCAAAAGCCGCTTCGCGTGGCTCTCCCAGGCCGCGCAGACCGAGGGCGATGGTGGCGATCACCGCCAGCCGGCCGTAGGCGTCCTCGCTGCGACCCTGCCAGACGGCGAGCAAGTGTTGCGGCTCGAGCACCTCGGGTTT
>JAURXE010000052.1 GCA_030654635.1 Pseudomonas sp. | reverse complement strand
ACTCGCAGTTTGACGAGTTCAAGTCGTTGTTCGGCCAGACCCTGGTCTGTGGTTTCGCCCATCTGCATGGCTACCCGGTGGCGGTGCTGGCCAACAACGGCATCCTGTTTGCCGAGTCCGCCCAAAAAGGCGCGCACTTTATCGAGCTGGCTTGCCAGCGCGGTATTCCGCTGCTGTTTTTGCAGAACATCACCGGCTTTATGGTCGGGCAAAAATACGAAGCTGGTGGCATCGCCAAACACGGCGCCAAACTGGTGAATGCCGTGGCCTGCGCCAAGGTGCCGAAATTCACCGTGATCATCGGCGGCAGCTTCGGCGCCGGTAACTACGGCATGTGCGGCCGCGCCTACGACCCACGCTTCTTGTGGATGTGGCCCAACGCGCGGATCGGCGTGATGGGCGCCGAACAGGCGGCCGGCGTGCTGGTGCAGGTCAAACGCGAGCAGGCCGAACGGGCCGGCCACGGTTTCTCGCCGGACGAAGAAGCGCAGATCAAACAGCCGATCCTCGAACAGTACGAGCGCCAGGGCCACCCGTATTACTCCAGCGCCCGGCTGTGGGATGACGGTGTGATTGACCCGGCGCAAACCCGCGAAGTGCTGGCACTGGCGTTGTCTGCCAGCCTGAATGCGCCGATTGAACCGAGCCGCTTCGGCATCTTCCGCATGTAAATCCGGATTATAGGGTGGGCTTTAGCCCACCAAGAATGCGCGAGTCGAGCGGTGGGCTAAAGCCCACCCTACGTAGCTTTAGAGCCTGAGAACATGACCGACTACCAAAATATCCAGCTGGAAATCGATTCGCGCGGCATCGCCACTCTGTGGCTGAACCGCCCGGAAAAGAACAACGCCTTCGACAGCACCACCATCAGCGAATTGCTCTTGGCCCTGGACGAAGTCGGTGGCAACCCGGATGTGCGCTTGCTGGTACTGCGCGGCCGTGGCAAACACTTCTGCGCCGGCGGTGATCTGGCCTGGATGCAACAAGCCGCAGAGCTGGATTTCAACGGCAACCTCAACGACGCCCGCGCCCTGGCCGAGCTGTTGTACAACCTCTATCAGCTGAAAAAACCGACCCTGGCCGTGGTGCAGGGCGCGGTGTTCGGCGGCGGCGTCGGCCTGGTCAGTTGCTGCGACATGGCCATCGGTGCCAGCAACGCCCAGTTCAGCCTGTCCGAAGTGCGCATAGGTCTGATGCCGGCGACCATCAGCCCCTTCGTGGTCAAGGCCATGGGTGCCCGTGCCGCGCGGCGCTATTCGCTGACCGCCGAACGTTTCGACGGCCATAAGGCGGCGCAGCTTGGCTTGCTCAGTGAAGCCTATGCCGCCGAAGAACTCGAAGTTGAAGCCGACCGCTGGATTGCCAATTTGCTGCTTAACGGCCCCCAAGCCTTG
>JAURXE010000030.1 GCA_030654635.1 Pseudomonas sp. | reverse complement strand
GGGCGATCAACCGCCGCGCTCAAGCGCGCATCTGCCTGGCCTATGGCCTCGATCAGGGTCTTGCCCATGCGCCCGGCGGCGCCCACTACGGCTATACGTCGCATATATCCAGCTCCCAACTATTCAGCAAAATCGCCAGCGCCGGCGCTACATTTCGCCGGCGCTAACCGCGCATTACTTACACGTCGCCGAAGAAACGCTTCACACCCTCAAACCAACCATTGGCTTTCGGCGAGTGCGCCGTATCACCGAGCAAGGATCCGCGAAACTCTTCGAGCAATTCGCGCTGACGCTTGTTCAGCTGCACTGGCGTCTCGACCGTTACCTTGCACATCAAATCGCCGGCACCACCACCACGCACCGGCGCCACACCTTTACCGCGCAAACGGAACATCTTGCCGGTCTGGGTGCCATCAGGGATTTTCAATTTAACCCGACCGTCCAAGGTCGGCACTTCCAGTTCGCCACCCAGGGCCGCATCGGCAAAGCTGATCGGCACTTCGCAGTACAGGTGCTTGCCATCACGCTGGAAGATCGCATGCTCGCGCACATTCACTACCACATACAGATCGCCGGTCGGGCCACCCATGCTGCCGGCCTCACCTTCACCGGTCAGACGAATGCGGTCGCCGGTATCAACTCCAGCCGGGACTTTCACCGACAGGGTTTTGTGCTCTTCCACGCGACCCTGACCATGACAACTGGTGCACGGGTCGGCAATCATTTTGCCATTACCATGACAACGCGGGCAGGTTTGCTGCACCGAGAAGAAGCCCTGCTGCATGCGCACCTGACCGATACCGCCACAGGTGGTACAGGTGATCGGACTGGTGCCTTTTTTCGCCCCGGAACCCTCGCACGGCTTGCAGTTAACCAGGGTTGGCACGCGAATGGTCACGGTCGTACCGCGCACCGCTTCTTCCAGATCCAGCTCCAGGGTGTAGCGCAAATCGCTGCCACGCTGGGCGCCGCCACGAGAACCGCCACGGGCGCCGCCGAAGAAATCGCTGAACACATCGCCGAAAATATCGGAGAAGTTGCCATTGCCGCCACCACCGCCACCACCCATCTGCGGGTCGACACCGGCATGGCCGTACTGATCGTAAGCCGCGCGCTTGCTGGCATCGGAGAGGATTTCGTAGGCGGCATTGGCCTCCTTGAATTTATCTTCCGCCGATTTGTCGTCCGGATTGCGATCCGGGTGGTGCTTCATGGCTAGCCGCCGGTAAGCTTTTTTCAGCTCTGCCTCGCTAGCGCCACGCTCAACACCGAGTGTTTCGTAATAATCACGCTTGGCCATAACCTTCCTGCTCTCTCAAATCAGCTACCGCAAATCAACTGCTGCAAATCGCCCCCACCAGACACGCCAACGCGGGAGCAAGCTCCCGCGCGGCGTATTTTGCCCGTTACGACCGCAGTCGCAACAGGCCAAGCAAAAGCAAGCGAATGCTTATTTTGGCTCTTTAACCTCTTCAAACTCAGCGTCGACCACGTCATCCGCGCCCGCTGCGGCCTCAGCACCCGGGGCTGCTGCATCAGCAGCCTGCGGTTGCTCGGCGTACATTTTTTGCGCCAGCGGCGTGGTGGCTTCCGACAGAGCGTTCATCTTGGCTTCAATGGCTTCTTTGTCGTCGCCCTTGATGGCC
>JAURXE010000025.1 GCA_030654635.1 Pseudomonas sp. | reverse complement strand
CGAAACTGCTGCGGCAAGTACTTGGGCGGCACCACCAGCCCCTCATCGACCAACTGGCGCAAGGTGCGCATGTCTTCCAGGGTGGTCTTGCCGCAAAACAGCAACGGGATCTGCTCCAGCTTGCCTTTGCGCACGGCCAGCTGGATGTAGTTGTAGATCAGGATAAAACCCTTCAAATACGACAGGTCCTTGGTAAAGGGCAGCCCTTGCGGTGTCGAGCCACGAAACACCCGACTGGCATTGCCGTAGCTGTCTTCCATGCTGAAGCCCTGTTCACGATAGAACTCGAACACCTGCAAAAAGTCCGCGCCCTCCTCGGCCATATGAATGGCGCGGGTGCGGTTGGTCAGCTTGCGCAGGCGGGTCGGGTAAGAGGCGAACGCTATCACTTCCATCAGAATCGCCAGGCCTTCCTGGGTAACGGTGGACGACGGCGGCCCCTTGGCCAGAAAGGTGCAAAACGGCTGATTCAGACCGTTCAGGGTGGTGCCGACATGCACCAAGCCTTCGTGCACTTCCAAGGCGCGCACATCACGTTCGTTGAACATGGCATCGGCGCGAATCTTGATGTAATCGGCACCCGCCGCCGCATCGGCAACAATGCCGTCGGACTCAAACACCCGAATGGTGTCATCGCCATTGCCGAACACACCGCTTAAACGCTCTTGCAGCATGGCCACGGCTTGTTTGGCATTCAGGGTTTTCGGCTCGTCCTTCAAATCACCGCGCCCGGCGATGTTGTTTAGGTAATCGGAGAGCATCAAGCCCAGGTCGGCCAGGGTCGGGTCACCGGCATGAAAAGCATCCGAGGCAGCGCCGTACAGCTCTTGCGAGATCAGGCCGAAATCCGCAGTGCCACGCGCCTCGAGCATGCGCACCACCATGCGGTACTCCTTGCACATACGCCGCATGATCTGCCCGACCGGGTTGAACTGCCCCAGGGAGCGGGTAATGTCACGCTCAATATTCTGGAACTCAAGCTTTTTGGCGGCCGAGTCAAAGGCCAGCGGCCGCGCCTGGTAATAGGCCAAGTCCACGGAGGGCATCTGCTTGCCCTTGGCCTTGAGGAAAGCCTGGCGCACCCCGTCGTCCCACTTGATGGCATCCAGCACACGGATCGGCGTCTGCGCCTCGACAATCCGGTCAGACAGGCTGCGGATGGTTATTTGGTAGTCGTCGGGGAGTTTGCGCTTGCTCATCAGAGCCTCACTGGTCGACACGCTGATAACGTGCAGTCTCGATAAACACATCAGCGTTGGCCGGATCATTTAGATAGGCAAACACCTGCTTGAGCGGGCTACTGATCAAGGCACTATCGCTGCCCTGGGTTTCCACCAACTGGCCCTGCAGGGCGCCGGTTTTCAGCTCCTGCAGGAAGCGCTCGGAGTCCAGACTGTAAAGCACCAACTCATTGCGTTTGGTGATTTCGAAGCCAGCCATCGCGTAGTTATTGCCAAAGCGCTTGGGCAGGCCCAACGAGGCATACCAACGTTCGCCATTGCGGGCCACGGTAAAGGGGTAGACCTCGGGTTTAGCGTCCTGACCGAGCACCCGAACCTTGGCCTGGTAATGGTTGCCAGCGCCAGCGCTGATCTCCAACTGCAATTGCTCGCCCCATTCATTTTCGCGCTGCCAGCTGCCCAACAACTGCGTGGGTGCGGCCTCTGACGCCGGGATTGGATTTTTGAACAGGGTTAAACAGCCGCTCAACAACAGGCACGACAAGGCCAACAGCAATACCCGCGACGCTTTCATTTAACGCTCCCTAGTAGTTGTAACGAGGCAAAACCTGTTCATTAACACCCGCCCTGGTTTACAACCCCATGACCAAGCGTAGATAACGCCGCAACAGACCGCGCATTTCGTCCAGATTGAGGTTGTCCACGCCGTCCAGCAGGCCTTGATACTCCATCTGCAAAATCATCCCGGTCAATACCTTGGCATCTTCATCGGGTTGCTGCGAACCGAGCACGCGAAAGAACCGATCGACCCCCCGATAGAGGATTTTGCGGTGCGCCGCCGCCAGCTCGCACAAGCCCGGATTAAGCAGCGCCTCGAGCCGAAAGGCCTGTTCGGCCAGCAGGCTGTCACGATTGCCGCTGAGCTGGGCACGCACGTAGGCAACCGCCATTTCGACTATCTGCTCAAGCAATTGCCGGCGCGACTCGGCATCCTGACCGACACCCACTTCGATCTGCCGCAATTGCTGCTCGGCATTCGCCCAGAACGCCGACATCGCCGCCGCGCTACGCTCAATAAACAGAGCGAAGGTGTCGGTGATCAGGTCGTTGATGTCTTTGAAGTAATAGGTGGTGGCCGACAACGGCACCGCCGCTTCGGTGGCCACCGCGCGATGGCGCACGGCCCGCACGCCGTCACGCACGATAATGCGCAAGGCCGCATCGAGAATCGCCTGACGACGCTGTTCACTGCCCTGGCGCGTGGCCTTACGGCCTTGGTACTGCACGCTGTCAGCTACATCGCTGGCCACTTGCGAGGCGCTGGGTTTCTTGATCTTTTCGCTCAAAACGCACATTCCTTTAACTGCAGATAATCCATTCCACCTATTGCCTAACCCTAAACCAAACAATAACGGCCCGAGCAAAGCCTTTTCTACAAGAAAAAACCGCCCGAAGGCGGTTTTTTGTCAGCGCCTATTAGGCTTCGTGACGCATGTGCGGAAACAGGATCACGTCCCGAATCGACGGCGCATTGGTCAGCAGCATGACCAAACGGTCGATGCCGATGCCTTCACCGGCGGTCGGCGGCATGCCGTATTCCAGGGCGCGCACAAAATCGGCGTCAAAGTGCATGGCCTCGTCGTCGCCGGCGTCCTTGTCGGCCACCTGGGCGTGGAAACGCTCAGCCTGGTCTTCCGCGTCGTTCAACTCGGAATAGGCGTTGGCGATTTCACGGCCACCGATAAACAACTCGAAACGGTCGGTCACGCTTGGATCATCATCGTTGCGACGGGCCAGCGGCGAGACTTCGAACGGGTACTGGGTGATGAAGTGCGGCTGTTCCAGCTTGTGCTCGACCAGCTCTTCAAAAATCATCACCTGCAACTTGCCCAGGCCTTCGAAGCCAATCACCTTGGCGCCGGCTTGCTTGGCAATGGCGCGGGCCTTGTCGACATCCTGCAGATCAGCGGCAGTCAACTCGGGGTTGTACTTGAGGATCGAGTCGAATACCGACAAACGCACAAACGGCTCACCAAAATGGAACAGCTTTTCGCCGTACGGCACGTCGGTGCTGCCGAGCACCAGCTGCGCCAACTCACGGAACAGCTCTTCGGTCAGGTCCATGTTGTCTTCGTAATCGGCGTAAGCCTGATAGAACTCCAACATGGTGAATTCCGGGTTGTGCCGGGTAGATACGCCTTCGTTACGGAAGTTGCGGTTGATCTCGAACACCCGCTCAAAACCGCCCACTACTAAGCGCTTGAGGTACAGCTCCGGCGCGATGCGCAGGTACATATCCATATCCAAGGCATTGTGGTGGGTTTCAAACGGGGTGGCCGCGGCGCCGCCGGGAATGGCTTGCAGCATCGGCGTTTCGACTTCGAGGAAATCGCGCTGCATCAGGAACTGGCGAATATGGGCGATAACTTGCGAGCGCACGCGGAAGGTCTGCCGCACGTCTTCGTTAACGATCAGGTCAACGTAGCGCTGGCGATAGCGGGTTTCGGTATCGGTCAGGCCGTGGTGCTTGTCTGGCAGCGGACGCAGCGACTTGGTCAGCAGCCGTACGTTGCTCATTTCCACATAGAGGTCGCCCTTGCCGGAGCGCGCCACTGTGCCTTCGGCGGCAATGATGTCGCCCAAGTCCCAGTGTTTGACCGCTTCGAGGGTTTCCGCCGGCAGGGTCTTGCGGTTAACGTACAGCTGAATCCGCCCGCTCATGTCTTGCAAGACCAAGAACGAACCACGGTTAAGCATCAATCGACCGGCAACCTTGACCGGGTTAGCGGCAGCGGCGAGTTCTTCCTTGCTGCTGTCCAAGTACTGCTTTTGCAGGTC
>JAURXE010000011.1 GCA_030654635.1 Pseudomonas sp. | reverse complement strand
CGGTCGGTCAGCTTGACCATATGCCGGCCGTCCTGTGGCAAGCGCCGTTCGGCGATGTTCATGCCACCGATAATCTTGATCCGGCTGACGATGGCGGCCAGGTTGCTGTGTTTGATTCGGCGGTTTTCGATCAGTACGCCGTCGATGCGCAGCAGAATCGCCAAGTCATGCTCGCCCGGCACCAGGTGAATATCCGAGGCACGGCGGCTAATCGCCTCCTCCAGCAGGGCGTCGACAAAGCGCACCGTGGGTTTGTCTTCGGCCAGCTGTTTAATGCGATGCAGGCTCAGTGACTGTTCGGCCGCTTCGTTTTCCGGCAGCTGCTCGGCGGTGGCGCCGCCGTAGCTACGATTGATCGCCTGCTCTAAATCCAGGGTGCTAGCCAGCACTGTCTCGACGTTTTTGCCGGTGACAAAACCGAGCAGATTGAGTAACTCGCAATGGGTTGGATCGGCCGAGGCGACAATCAGGCGTTCGCCATCGAGCATCAACGGCATGACCAAATAACGGCGCGCCAAACTCTCAGGCAGTAACTTCAGCACGGCGGGCTGAATGTCGAAGTTCTCCAGATTGACCTGGGCGATGCCCAACTGCTGCGCCAGGATCAGGTTTAGCCGCTCGGCGCTGATCATTTGCAGCTCCAGCAACACCTGACCAAGGCGGCCGAAGTTCGGATGCTCATGCTGGTAGCTGAGGGCTTTTTCTAGCTGCGTTGGGGTTATTACGCGGCTCTCAAGCAGCAAGTTACCCAAGGAAACCCCGAGCGGGGTCAGGCAAGGGTGATCTTGTAAATAATGCTGCAGTTCAGTGCTGTTTTTGAATGCAAGGGACATCGTGCCAGTCTCTGATGATCTTCCAATCAGTGTATCTGGCGGCACAATGCCATTATTGCGTTGGGTCAGTGCGGGGCAGGGTTTAGCGCAGTACGTCGCGCATGATTTCGCGGACTATCCCGGTGGTGATGTTGATCAGTGCGGCATCGCTGCCGACCTGGCGCCACTCGTAGCCCTGGTAGTAAGGCAGCTGGCGGGCAAAGTCGGGATCGAGTTTTTTCGCGATACCCGGTGGCAAGGGTTTGCCACGGGCCAGGTTTTTCCGAATACCGGGCGGCAATGGGTCTACCTGGCCGTACTGGCCGCTGTGGTCAGTAAAAATCCGCAAAATCCGGTCTAGATCATCGTCGTAGCGACGCTGGAAATACTCATCGTCGTCGTAGTTGCCATGGCTGACGTTGGCGGCCTTACTGTTGTTTGGCGCTTTCGAATTGCTTTGGCCGTTTTGGCTGTTGTTCGCTTTGCCGTTCTGGCCGTTGCCTGGGTTGTTTTTAGCATTGCCGGGATCGGCCAGTAGCAAGCTGCTGCTCAGCAACGCTGCCAGGCAGGTGGCGCCGAGCAGTGAGGGGCGGGTTATGAACATGGCGTGACTCCTTGGGTGGACTTGGCCTTAATCTAGCTTATCTCGGGATTTTTAAGCAGTTTAGTGCCTACCAGTGTTGCCGCTTAGGCAGAAATCCCCGGCCTCGCAGCGGCATCCGGGTTATCCTATGCAGTTGATTATGTGATTTTTTTGAGGTGTTGCCCGTGTTTGCCCAATTCGCCCTGCATGAACGTCTGCTGAAAGCCGTGGCCGAGCTTAAATTTGTCCAGCCAACCCCGGTACAAGCAGCGGCCATTGGCCCGGCGCTGGAAGGACGCGACCTGCGGGTGACGGCGAAAACCGGCAGCGGCAAAACCGCCGCTTTCGTCCTGCCGTTGTTGAATAAACTGATGGGCCCTTCGATGCAGCGCGTGACCATTCGCGCGCTGATTTTGCTACCGACCCGTGAGTTGGCCCAGCAAACCCTGAAAGAAGTTGAGCGTTTTTCCCAGTTCACCTTTATCAAGTCGGGGATCATTACCGGCGGTGAAGATTTTAAAGTCCAGGCTGCCATGCTGCGCAAGGTGCCGGATATTCTGATCGGCACCCCAGGGCGGATGCTCGAGCAGTTGAATGCCGGCAACCTCAAATTGAATGACGTTGAAGTGCTGATCCTCGACGAAGCTGACCGCATGCTCGACATGGGCTTTGCCGAAGACGTGCAGCGTCTGGCCGGCGAGTGCTGTAACCGCACGCAAACCATGCTGTTCTCTGCCACCACCGGCGGCGCCGGCTTGCGTGAGATGGTCGGCAGCGTGCTGCGCGACCCGTTGCACTTGCAGCTCAACAGCGTTAGCCAGCTGAACGAAGGCACCCGTCAGCAAATCATCACCACCGACCACAACCACCACAAAGAGCGCGTGGTGGACTGGCTGTTGGCCAACGAGACCTACCAAAAAGCGATTATCTTCACCAATACCAAGGTGCAGGCCGATCGCCTGTACGGCAAGTTGGTGGCCGCCGATTACAAGGTGTTCGTGCTGCACGGCGACAAAGACCAGAAGGATCGCAAACTAGCCATCGACCGCATGAAGCAGGGCGGGGCGAAAATCCTGGTGGCCACCGATGTGGCCGCTCGCGGTCTGGATGTGGAAGGCCTGGACCTGGTGATCAACTTTGATATGCCGCGCAGTGGCGACGACTACGTGCACCGCATCGGTCGTACCGGCCGTAACGGCGCCGAGGGCTTGGCGATCTCCTTGATCTGCCACAGTGACTGGAGCCTGATGTCGAGCATCGAGCGCTACCTCAAGCAGCGTTTCGAGCGGCGCAACATCAAGGATGTCAAAGGCATTTACCAAGGCCCGAAAAACCTTAAAGCCTCGGGCAAAGCAGTGGGCGTGAAGAAGAAAAAAACCCCTGCAGAGAAAAAGGCCGCGGCGAAAAAAGTCAGCGCCAAGCCGAACAAACGTAAGTCGATCAACCGTCCGCAGCCCGATGCCCCGGCATTGGTCAGCCACGATGGTTTGGCGCCGCTCAAGCGTAAAAAGCCGGCGGCTGAAGCGGGCGTCTAAAGCTGCTTTATTTGGCTTAACGCCAGCCTGAGTAGTGCCACTGCGGCGCGGGTCGGACTCTCCAGTCTGGCCCGCGCCGCAGTCGTTTCAGGCCTTGTTACCCGTACTGGAAGATCCCGTTCGACTCCCTGTACAGCAACAATCCTGAGCTCACTATTTACCCGTGCACCCTGCGCGGCACTTTGCCGTGGCCGGCGTCTTGGTCGTAAACCGACAGGGTGGTGACGC
>JAURXE010000008.1 GCA_030654635.1 Pseudomonas sp. | reverse complement strand
AAAATAACCCACTTATTCAGGAGTTTCCCATGAGCAAGACCGTTATCAGCAGCGACAAGGCCCCGGCCGCCAGCGGCACGTATTCGCAAGCCATCAAGGCTGGCAACACCGTCTACATGTCCGGGCAGATCCCGCTCGACCCCGCCACCATGGAGCTGGTGGAAGGCTTCGAAGCCCAGACCGTGCAGGTATTCGAGAACCTCAAGGCGGTGGCCGAAGCGGCCGGTGGCAGCTTCAAAGACATCGTTAAGCTGAACATCTTCCTGACTGATCTGAGCCACTTCGCCAAGGTCAATGAAGTCATGGGCCGTTACTTTGAGCAGCCATACCCGGCCCGCGCCGCCATCGGCGTTGCCGCCCTGCCTCGCGGTGCCGCAGTAGAGATGGACGCTATTTTAGTCATCGAGTAAGAACCTAACCCAGGTTCCCGGCGGGGCCATTGGCCCCGCTCTGCATCATCCCCTTTTAGGTATTCACCATGCGCCACCTCCTCTGCCTGCTGGTCTGCGCGGTCGTTCTTAGCGGCTGCGCCAGCAAAGCGAAAGACCCCAACGGCATCTGGATCAACCAGGCGGCTATCGACGCTGCGGTGAAAGGCGGCCATTTGCGCGAAGCCTTGCTGGCCTACGGTCCGAATCTGGAGTGGAGCCTCAACAGCACTCGCCAACAAGCCGTCTTCAGTAACGGTTTCGAACTCGCCGACGGCGCTCTAAGCGCGCAGCCAAATGGCGAATGGCAAGTCAGCTTCTACGGTGAAAACCAGGAAACCCTCAAACCTGAGGGTGACCAGCTGCTGCAACTGGCCAGCCCAAGCTGGCCCGAGCAGCGCTTTATGCGACCCAAAGCCCCAGTCGCCAGCGGCGCACCGACCGGCAGCAGCTTCGAACACAGCCTCTACGAGGCCTATTTGGGTGGTACCTGGAAGATTCGCAGCGGCCCAGGCGAGGACGGCCTGGTGCTGTTCCACGCCGATGGCAAGCTGGAAGGCCTGCCGGGCGCCGAACGTTACGCCCTGTGCCTGGCCGGCGATTGCGCAGCCATGAGCGGCGACTACGACAGCCTCTGGCTGCAACTAGGCAAAGAAGGCAACGAATGGGTGTTCGTCCGCGATGGCGACCAACTGCAAATCTTCGAAGCCCTCAACCGCGCCCAGCCCGATGAAATGCCCGACCTGCATCCGGGTGAGCTGCGCTGGTTGCTCGAACGCGACTAAGCGCTGCAAACGCCGGCTGACTTAGCTCTTATGCCCAACACTCAAGGAACCCACATGCGCGCCGAACGCGACGAAGACGAGATCCGCGCCCCGCGGGCCAAACCGCAGCGCCGCCTGGCCTACGAAATAGCCCTGGGCATCATCCTCGGCGGCAGCGGCCTCTGGCTGCTGCAGGTGCTTACCAGCCTGATCGCCGCCAAATTTATGCTGCAGCAACTACAGCTGCATCTGCCCGGCTGAATAGCCGAGCGACGCCCTTAGCTAAGCCGCGAAGACGACCGGCGCAGGATCTTGATCGAATAGGTGAACGACGGTTTGCGCGTGACGCTGATGGCTTTGCGCGTGACTGTGTCGAGGGTGATGTTCCAGAAACCGGTGCTCGGCACCGTCAGTTTGGCGGGAAAGGTGTCGAAGGCGCCGCCGTGATAAGTGTGCCGGCCACCGTTTTTGAAGCTGCGAAAATTCGCATCGCTCATCAGGCGGATGTTGCAGGTCTGCGAGGACTCGATGATGACAATGTCGTCTTCATTCAGATGTTCGCGCTGGTGAATGTATTTCATGCCCTGCTCCACGCTGCTGGTTTCAGCTAAATCAAAACCACAGTATGACCGCATGAGCCGAAACGCCCAAGCGCAGCCGTGCAGCGGCTACGCCTGCAAACGTAAACCAGGGCGCTAGAATTAATTAGACAGCCAACCGCTTCTAGCCTAAAGAGGACGCAACATGCCCACTCTCTTAGTCAAACAGCTCTGCACCGGCCTGTTACTGACCAGCGCCCTGTGCAACGCCCAAGCCCAAACCGTGATTCCGCTAAAAGGCCAAACACCAGAGCAGATTCAAGCCGACGCGACCGCCTGTCAGACTCAAGCCACCCCGTCATCGACCAGCTCTCAGCCAAGCGGTGGCCGCCTGAAAGGCGCCGCCGCTGGGGTAGTGGCCGGCGGCGCTGCCGCCCAGGTGCGTGGCAATCGCAATGAGGAGCTTTACGACCGGGTCGATGATGATCGCCAGCAAGATTACCGACAAAACAAAGCCCAAAATGCGGCGGCGGCCGGAGTGGTGATCGGCGGGGCGCGCCAACGCCAGGAGCGGCGCGCCAGTGCGAACAGCGCCCCAACAGTTGATGCGCAAGCCTATGGCAACTGCATGAGCAGTCGCGGTTACTCGATCAGCCCTTGAGTCCAACCGGCAGCTAACTCGCCTCAGTGCCCGCCAACAGCGCTGCATAGCCCTCGCGGTAGCTCGGATACTGCGGCGCCCAGCCCAAGGCACGGGCGCGGGCGTTGCTGCAGCGTTTGCTGCCGGAACGACGCACGCTCGACTCCTCGGCCCAGGCCGTGACGGCTAAATAATCGCGCAGCCAAGCCACCACTTCATGCAGTGGCGCCGGGGCATCGTCGACGCCGATGTAGCAATCGTCCAACGCCACCCCACGGGCGTCAGCCTGCAGCAGAAAGGCCAGCAACCCGGCAGCATCATCGGCATGGATGCGGTTGCCATACAGCGGCGGCGAGCTAATCACCCGGTAACCTTGGCGCACCTGATTGAGCAAAAACTCACGGCCCGGTCCGTAGATACCACTTAGGCGCAACACAGTGGCCGGCAAGCCACTGGTTAGCAGTAGTTGCTCGGCTTCAAGCATGATTCGCCCGGAGAAACCCTCGGGCTCGGTGGCCGATGTTTCGTCAACCCATTCGCCCTCGCGCTGTCCATAGACGCTGGTGCTGGAGACAAACAGCACGCGCTTGGGTCGCTGCCCGGCCTGTGCCAACCAGCCCAGCACATGCCGCAAACCATCGACATAGGCGGCGCGATAACCGGTCTCGCCACCTTCGCTGGCCGCCACGCAATAGACCAGATAATCCAGTTCGGTGCTGGGCCAGGCGGCTGGGCAAGCGGCCTGATACAGATCGCCAGGCACCGGCAGCACGCCAGTCGGCAGCCGACTGATGTCACGGCGCAGGCCGTACACGCACCAACCGGCCGTCAACATCTGGCGGGCCAAACGGCTGCCAATATCGCCACAGCCGGCAAGCAATAACGAGGGCGAAGAGTTCATGGCGCGGCTCCACAACTAAAGCGCGCAGCCTAGCGCGCTGCGCCGACAGCGCCAAGCATTGCGCGCAGACGCTTGCCCCAGCGCAGCTGCCAATCGCCCTGATCACACAGCCTTGGCGGCATAAGCGCGACAAATCGTCCGTGCACGAAACTTTTTCTCCATGTTAGAGTCGCGGCCATGAAACTGACCCGTCATCACCGTGCGCTACTTGCCTGGACGCTCTATGCCTGCGTGCTGTTCAACGCGCTCGCCTGCAGCATTGGCCATGCGCAAATGGTCGGTCTGCAACTCAGCGGTATCAGCGGCATGGTCTGCGCCGTGGGCGACAGCGGCGCCGCCGACACCAGTGACAACAGCACTAAAAGCCTGCTGAGCGGCAATTTCAGTTGCCCGCTGTGCGCTTCGGTCACCCTCAGTCTGGGTCTGTTGTTTTGCCTGGGCTGGCTGCCGCGGCCAAGCCGTCAGCGGTTTCTGCCGCGCCCTGCCGAACACCAACCACCACCCCGTTTCACCTGGCCCAGCGCCAACCCCCGCGCCTCCCCGCAACTGTCTTGATCTGGCCAGCCGCACTCGGCTGACCTGCGTTTAACCAAGACATTTTCTTTACCGGCTAGCCACTGCTTGCGCCTGTTTGGCGCGCTCAATCCGTGTGCGGCGCACTTAGCGCCCGGAGCTGCCGGTTACGTTTTATGGGGTTTGTGATGCGTGATTTTAAATTTCTACCGCTATTGATCATCGGTGCCGGCCTGGCACCCAGCGTTTTTGCCGAGTCTGTGCAGCTCAGCCCAACCACCGTGCAAGCTGAGCAACCCAGCGATCCGACCGCACCGACTCAAGCCGAGGTGCGCGCCGACTTTGCCAAGATCCCCGGCGGCGCCAGCGTGGTCGACAGCGAAAGCTATAAAACTGGCCGCAGCAGCACCCCGCAAGACACGCTTGGGCTGGCCACCGGGGTGTTTGTGCAGCCGCGTTTTGGCGCCGAAGAGTCGCGCTTGTCGATTCGTGGCTCGGGCCTCAATCGCACCTACCACGGTCGCGGTTTGTTGCTGATGCAAGACGGCGCGCCAATCAACCTGGCCGATGGCAGCTTCGACTTCCAGACCCTAGAGCCGCTGGCCACCGACCA
>JAURXE010000007.1 GCA_030654635.1 Pseudomonas sp. | reverse complement strand
TTGCCCGGCGAGCGGGCCACCCGCGCCTTCGAGCAGGTGCGTGAGCAGTTGGCCGGCTGGCTGAATGCCGGTAGCAGCGAGCAAATCATCTTCACCCGTGGCAGCACCGAGGCGGTGAATCTGCTGGCCTATGGGCTGGAGCAGGAGTTTCAGGCGGGAGACGAAATTGTCATCAGTGCTCTGGAGCACCACGCCAACTTGCTGCCCTGGCAACAGTTGGCACAACGCCGCAATCTGAAACTGCTGGTCATACCACTGGATGCCAGCGGCAATATCGATCTGAGCGCCGCACAGCAACTGATAGGCCCGCGCTGCAAGTTGCTGGCGATCAGCCAACTGTCCAACGTACTCGGCCGCTGGACGCCGCTGACCAAGCTACTGACCCTGGCCAAAGCCCAGGGCGCATTGACTGTGGTCGATGGCGCCCAAGGCGTGGTGCACAGCCAGCCGGATATGCAGGCGCTGGGCTGCGACTTTTACCTGTTCTCCAGCCATAAGCTCTACGGCCCGGACGGGGTCGGCGTGCTCTATGGGCGCAGCGAGGCCTTGCAGCGTCTGCGTCATTGGCAGTTTGGCGGCGAGATGGTGCAAGCCTGCGACTATCAGCAGGCCAGTTTTCGCCCCGCACCGTTGGGTTTTGAAGCCGGCACCCCGCCGATTGCCGCCGTGCTCGGGCTGGGCGCCAGCCTCGGCTACCTGCGCAGCCTGGATGCAAGCGCGGTGGCCAGCCATGAAGCGGCGCTGCACCGGCAATTGCTCAGCGGTCTCAAGGCCCGCGCGGACATTCAATTGCTCGGCACACCACAGGTGGCACTGGCCTGTTTCACCGTCGCCGGCGTGCACCACAGCGATCTGGCGCAACTGCTGACCGAGCAAGGGATTGCCGTGCGTGCCGGCCAGCACTGCGCAATGCCCTTGCTGGCGAGCCTGGGCGTCAGCGGCGCGCTACGGGTGTCGCTGGCTTTGTACAATGACGGCAAGGATCTGGCGCAGTTTTTCAGCGCCCTCGACCAAGCCCTGGAGTTGCTGCAATGAGCCTGCCGCAAGCCGCCGAACAAGCCCTCGCCGCCTTCAGCACCGCCGCAGGCTGGGAGGCCCGCGCGCGTTTGCTGATGCAGTGGGGCGAGCGCCTTGAGCCATTAACGGCGGCGCAATGCAGCGAACAAAACCTGGTCAGCGGTTGCGAAAGCCAGGTGTGGCTGCTGGCCGAGCAGCATCAACAACACTGGCAGTTTCGAGCCACCAGCGAGGCGCGCCTGCTGCGCGGTCTGCTGGCGGTATTACTGGCGCGGGTGAATGGCCTGAGCGGTGCAGAGCTGACTAAGGTCGACCTACTCGACTGGTTTGCTCAGCTCGGCTTGGCCCGCCAACTCTCGCCGTCACGCAGTAACGGCTTGCAGGCGGTGCTGCGCAGAATGCAAGCGCTGACCCAGTAGCGCGGCCTGCCGAGCAACAGATCAACCCTTAACCAGCCATAACCGCCTAGGCGCTGCGCTCAGACGGCCGCCGCGCGCCGGCCACCAATTTATCCACGGCCCGCGCTGCGGCGACCATGCCAAAGCTGGCAGTGACCATCATCACCGCGCCCATGCCGCCGGCGCAGTCGAGTCGCACGCCCTGCCCCTCAAAGCGTTTTTGCAGACAGATGCTGCCGTCACCCTTGGGGTAGCGCAGTTGTTCGCTGGAGAACACACAAGGCACGCTGTAATGGCGGCCGGCGGTGCGCGAGAAACCGTATTCGCGGCGCAGTTCCGAGCGCACCGCAGAGGCCAGCGGGTCATTGAAGGTTTTATTCAGATCCGCCACCTGAATCTGCGTCGGGTCCAGCTGCCCGCCCGCGCCGCCGGTGGCGATGATTTGGATCTTGCGCCGCTTGCACCAGGCGATCAGCGCTGCCTTGGCCGTCACGCTGTCGATACAGTCGACCACGCAATCGAGGTTCGGCGTGATGTACTCGGCCATGGTCTCGCGGGTGACGAAATCCGCCACTTCATGCACCACACAGGCAGGATTAATTGCCCGCAGACGCTCGGCCATTACCGTCACCTTGGCCTGACCGATGGCCCCCGTCAGTGCATGAATTTGCCGATTGGTGTTGCTGATGCAGACATCGTCCAGGTCAAACAGCGAAATCTCGCCAACGCCTGAGCGGGCCAGCGCCTCGGCCACCCAGGAGCCGACACCACCAATCCCGACCACCGCCACGTGCGCCGCCGCCAGCCGCTCTGCCCCTTCGCGCCCATACAGGCGCGCCACTCCGGCAAACCGCAGTTCATCAATACTCATGCCCAGCCCTCAAAAATCAGCCGGCATTATAGAGATCAGCGAGGCGATAACACGCCATTAGTCGGTTAATCACCCGCCAAACAACGCCGACCTTTAGCTGCAGGCCGCAATGGCACGTCCCAGCTCCACAACCACTACGGCCACCACGCAGCGACCCAAGAGCAACCGGGCAAAGCCTGCTTTACTACGAACCAAGTGGTGCTTAGGCATTGCAAGGCTAAATCTACCCAGCGAACTTATTCGCTGTTTGCCAGACCAATAGCCCAGACAATCCGTAACTGCACCGCGCCGGCTCAGGCCACCGCTATACAGCCTCAAGAGGTCGCGGTAGGATGCGCGCCGACCGGCAACAGCCGGCACTTCCCCTCGTTCCACCCTTTGGAACCTTGATCTATATGCCATCGCGTAAACTTGGACTAAATCTGGTGATCTTCGTCGCTATTGCGGCGCTGTTCACCGGTATCTGGGCGCTCTACAACCGACCGGTCAGCGCCCCGGAATGGCCAGAGCAGATCTCCGGC
>JAURXE010000782.1 GCA_030654635.1 Pseudomonas sp. | reverse complement strand
CCTCGCGGTAGCGGGCAAAATATTGCACCTGAATCATTATTCAGCTCCCGCGTTATTACTCATCAATTCGCTGCTGGTATCCAATTGATAGTGGCCGCTCTTGCCACCGAGTTTCTCCAGCAAGCGTACCGACTCAATGACCATGCCGCGATCAACTGCCTTGCACATATCGTAAATAGTCAGGGCTGCGACGCTGGCGGCGGTCAAGGCTTCCATTTCTACGCCAGTCTGCCCGGCCAGCTTGCAGCGGGCGGTGATCCGCACCGCATCCTGACCCTGCGCGACCAGTTCAACCTTAACGCCGGTCAGCAGCAGCGGATGACACAGCGGAATGAGGTCAGAGGTTTTCTTGGCCGCCTGAATACCGGCAATCCGCGCCACAGCAAACACATCACCCTTGGGGTGACCGCCCTGCACTATCAGCTGCAAGGTTTCGGGGCGCATACGTACGAGCGCTTCGGCCACCGCTTCACGAAAGGTCGCCGACTTGTCGGTGACGTCGACCATATTGGCGTGGCCTTGGGAATCAAGATGAGTCAGCACAGGCTTGCTCCGAGTGAGGAGCGACAATTCTACCCCTCGAACCAGGCGATGGGCACACGCAGATGACAATCCGCTAGGCCCTGCACTGCGGTGAATGGCCACACTGACACAGTGCAATCCCCTGCCGACACAGTGATGCCGACACAGTGATACATAATCGAATTCGGCAGTTAATTTATGGATCTAGGGGCAATATATAACTCATCAATAATTGCAGACAACAGCAGTTCGAAATAGTTTTATCACAATCAATAAATTTTATAAGTGCGCCGAATTCAGACAAAAACAATGCAACTCAATCACTTAACTGCTACTGTGCACGCAGTCTAAGTTGACCTATAATTTTGGCGTGCGTTTATCGCCAAGAAAACTAGTGTCATAACTAGCCCTTTCACTTAGCAGAGAGATCAATCATGCAAATTAAAAATATCGCTATTTCCGCCCTTATCCTCAGCACCTTGGCGTTTGCCGGCTGCGACAAGAAAGAAGCAACTCCTGTTGCTGCCCCAGCTGCAACCGAAGCCCCGGCTGCTCCGGCTGCCGCCCCAGCTGCTGAAGTAGCTCCAGCGCCTGCCGCAACTGAAGCTGCACCTGCTAAGTAATTTACTGCTTAGTACAAAGGAGAGCCTCGGCTCTCCTTTTTTATTAGCAAATATCATCAGCACTATTAGCCGCAATACAACGCCTCGCACTCACCTCGCTTAATCAGCCGCCGCTTTATTGTTTATATCCCCTCAAATATGGGATTCAAACAGCCTTAACCACATTTAAAGTACGACAATTTCAGATACATCCTGCGCAATATGCTCACCGCCCCTACCGAACACCGGCATAGCCACATCCCTGTGGATCACACGCCGACAGCGCTCACAGCCACATGGTAGCGGCTTACTTCACCCTCACATATTGGCTTCAGCAAACTCGGCCAATACTGAGCGCGGTACTCCTTGCAGAGTGATGTGCACGCCGTGGGGGAAGTCTTTGAAGCGCTCGGTCAGGTAAGTCAGCCCCGAGCTGGGCGCCGACAGGTACGGCGTATCGATCTGCGCCAAGTTGCCCAAACACACCACCTTAGAGCCGGTGCCGGCACGGGTGATGATGGTTTTCATCTGGTGCGGGGTAAGGTTCTGGCATTCATCGATCAGAATTAGGCTCTGCTGGAAGCTGCGCCCGCGGATGTAGTTGAGCGACTTAAACTGCAGCGGCACTTTTTGCAGAATGTAGTCGACGCTGCCATGGGTGTTCTCGTCATCCATATGCAGCGCTTCGAGGTTATCGGTGATGGCGCCGAGCCAAGGCTCCATTTTCTCCGCCTCGGTGCCGGGCAGAAAACCGATTTCCTGATCTAGGCCCTGCACACTGCGGGTGGCGATGATGCGCCGGTAGCGCTTGCTGACCATGGTCTGCTCGATGGCCGCCG
>JAURXE010000332.1 GCA_030654635.1 Pseudomonas sp. | reverse complement strand
GCGTTGTTCGTCGCCGGCGCTGGACAGGCGCTCCAGTTCGCTGCGGGTTTGTCGCCAGCGCTGCGCTGCCAGTTGCACCTGGCGGGCCAGTTCCTGGCTGCCGGCGTATTCATCCAGCAGACGGCGATGGGTGTCGGGTTTGAGTAGGGATTGGTGTTCGTGCTGATTGTGAATATCAATCAGCAGCTCGCCGAGGGCCTTGAGATCGCCTTGCGGGCAGGGCGAGCCATTGATGTAACTGCGCGAACGTCCTTCGGCGGTAATTACCCGGCGGAGGATGCAGGGGCCATCGTGGTCGAGGTCGCGTTCGGCCAGCCAGGCGCGGGCGTCGGCAATCTTGGTGAGGTCGAAGCTGGCCAGAATGTCGGCCTTGTCGGCGCCGGGGCGCACTACACCGCTGTCGGCGCGGTCGCCGAGGGCAAGGCCGAGAGCGTCGAGCATGATCGATTTGCCGGCGCCGGTTTCACCGGTAATCACCGACATGCCGGCGTGCAGTTCGAGGTCGAGGTGCTCGACTATGGCGTAGTTGTGTACAGCAAGATGCACCAGCATGGCGGCGGCTCCCAAGGCTTTGTCTGGTTATTTATACAGTGTTTTGTTTGCCGCTGACAATCCTTGTGAGCCCTTGAAGCTGAAGAATTTGTCCCCATATTTAGTGCTGAAATGCGAGTCGAGGCTCGCCGTTATTATATAAAAGGAGAGACGCATGGCTGACGAACAGAACCTTGATACGCAAGCCTTTGACGCGAATTCGGCGGCTGACGGCGGATCGAGCGACGATCTAGCGGCTCGTGTGCAGGCGCTTGAAGAGCAGTTGGCGAATGCCCACGATCAGGCGTTGCGGGTTGCGGCTGATTTGCAAAACGTGCGCCGCCGCGCCGAGCAAGATGTTGAAAAAGCCCACAAGTTTGCCTTGGAGCGGTTTGCCAGCGACTTGTTGCCGGTGGTTGATAGTCTCGAGCGTGGCCTTGAGCTCTCGAGCCCGGACGATGAGGCGATCAAGCCAGTCCGTGAAGGCCTGGAACTGACCCTGAAATTGTTCCAGGACACGCTCAAGCGTTATCAGCTGGAAACACTGGATCCCCACGGCGCGCCGTTCAACGCCGAGCATCACCAGGCCATGGCTATGCAGGAAAGCACCCATGCAGAGCCCAACAGCGTGCTCAAGGTGTTCCAGAAGGGCTATTTGCTCAATGGTCGTCTGTTACGCCCGGCGATGGTGGTGGTCAGCAAGGCGCCGAGTGCGGCGCCTCCGTCTATCGACGAGCAGGCTTGAAATTGAGTCGTCAGGCCCCATCTATTAGTTAAGGCCTGAATGTATACCAAGGCGCTTTTGTGGCAGCAGGGCGGCCACGAAACAGTCAAAAAAAATTACTACAGAATTTTGGAGAGTGAAGATGGGCAGAATTATCGGTATCGACCTGGGGACTACTAACTCCTGCGTTTCGGTCATGGAAAACGGTGTCGTTAAAGTTATCGAAAACGCCGAAGGCACCCGTACTACGCCGTCGATCATTGCCTACGCGGCAGATGGCGAGATTCTGGTCGGTCAGTCGGCCAAGCGTCAGGCAGTGACCAATCCGCACAACACCCTGTACGCGGTGAAGCGTTTGATCGGTCGTCGTTTCGAAGAAGAAGTGGTTCAGAAAGACA
>JAURXE010000779.1 GCA_030654635.1 Pseudomonas sp. | reverse complement strand
ATCGAAGAACCAGGTGTAGTTAACCCCAAGGCCGACGTAAGGCTGGAACGCCGATGCGCTTTCCATTGGGTAGTACAGGGCGCTGAGGGTTGGCGGCAGTTGTTTGATATCGCCCAGCTTGCCATTCAGGCCGGCAAACGGGCCGGGCATGCCGCTAACCCCAACCGAGTGACTGAATGGCGTGGCGGCGAGCAGCTCAATACCAACATGATCGGTAACCATGTAGGCGAAGTTCAGGCCTAGCTGGGTGTCGCTGTCCAGCGTGGCCTTGGTGCCGGCTACGTCGGTGTTCAAGGCGCCGACCCAGATGTCGCTGCTGCTTTCGTGCGGATCAACGGTGATAGCACCGGCACGCACAATGATGTCGCCTTCTTTGTGGGCGAAAGCAGCTGGGCTGGCGATAGCCAGGGCGATCAGGGAAGCGGTAAGCAGTGATTTACGCATGGTGGGCCCCATCAAGTTATAAGCAGTGTTGTATGGGCGCCATGGTAGAGAGTGGGTTAAATCGTATCTTGATCCAGCTCAATGGAAAGGGGTGGCCAGCGACTTTTTACGGAACTATATCCAAAAGGCTGCAGCCGCCGATTTGGCTTGGGGTTCTAGAGCACAAAACGCCAGATGGTGATGAAGTGCAGCAGGCTGCCGGCCATCACAAACAGATGCCAGATGCCGTGCCAATGGCGAAAGCGGCTGTCGTTGGCGAAGAAGATAATTCCCACGGTGTAAAACACCCCTCCGGCTGCCAGCCAGCTAAAGCCCTCGGTACCTAACACGGCTATCAGCGGCTTGACCGCCACCAGCACAATCCAGCCCATTACGGCATAGATGATCAGCGACATAATTCGCGCTTCGGAGCGCGGTTTAATCTCTTGCAGCATGCCGATCAGTGCCAGGCCCCAGACGGTTGCCAGCAATGACCAGCCCCAAGGGCCGCGCAAGGTGACCAGGCAAAACGGGGTGTAGCTGCCGGCGATCAGCAGGTAAATCGACAGGTGATCGAGCTTTTGCATGACCACTTTGGCGCGGCCCTGAACGCTGTGATAAATCGTCGAGGCGCTGTACAGCACCACCAAGCTGACGCCATAGATGGCCACGCTGATGATCTTCCAGCGGTCGCCACTAAAGCCGGCCAGCAGCAGCAACCAGAATGCGCCTGCCACGGCCATAACTGCGCCGATCAGGTGAGTCCAGGCATTAAACTTTTCACCGTGGTACATGCGCTTTAACTCTCAATGGACAGAAAATAGTGGGCAGAAAAAAGCCGCTGTAGCAGTTTAGTGCTGAGCGGCTGGGGGCGTTTCGAGCCGTGACGGGGGTTAGTTTTCGGCACTTTCGTAGGGGTAAATCTTGCTAGCGTTCATTTGGTAGCCGGCTTCGGCCAGGTCGGTAGTGGTGGCCTCGACTTTCATTGGGCCTTCTATCCAGAACGGCTGATACAGATTGTCCATCAGTACGCCCAGCTCGGTCTTGACGTGGACTATCTGGTTCGGCGGTGGTGGCGGCACATGGATGCAGGCGCCGTAGTAAGGCACCAGCAGGAACTCGGTCACCCGACCTTCTTCGGTCACATTCAGCGGCACTATATAGCCGGGCAATTTGATCAGCTGACCATCCAGCGCCTTGACTACCGGGGCGGCCACCGATTGCTGGGTGGCGGCCGGGCCGGACTCAGCCGCCAGCACATCGGCGAGTTTGGCCAGGTCGTGGATCGGCGCCGGCGCGGGCACCGCTTCGGCAACTGCATCGGCGGGGAGCATTTCGGTCCAGGTCAGTTCGCGCGGCTCGCCCGCCCAGAGCGGCGCCGCGAGCAGCAGCGACAAGGTCAACGTCAGTGGCAAAGCAAGTGCAGTACGCAGCATCAGTGACTTCTCATAGGCGAATCGACAGACCGTCGGCGAGTGACTGGCGATATGCGCGCCACGCCGGGATAGCGCCCATCAACAGGGCGGCCGCCAGAATAGCGCCAAGCAGGGTCCACTCATAGCGGCTCGGTAGGGCCAGCGGCAGGAATAAGCCGTAATTGGCCTGCACGGCGTTTTGCGCCAAGGCGATGCCCAGGTACAGCAGGCTGACGCCGAGCAGCACGCCGGCGGCCGCCAGACTAAAGGCTTCCAGCAGCAGCAAACTTGCGATATGCCAGGGCCGGGCGCCGACCGAACGGAGAATCGCCATTTCGCGGCGGCGCTCGTTGAGGCTGGTGAGAATCGCTGTGAGCATGCCGACCAGCCCGGTCAGCACCACAAACAGTGAGACTACGAACAGTGCCTGTTCGGCGGTGCCCATCAGGCTCCAGAGTTCTTGCAGGGCCACGCCAGGCAGAATCGCCAGCAGCGGCTCGCCGCGAAACTCATTGATCTCGCGCTGCACGCTAAAGGTCGCGATTTTACTTTTCAGTCCGAGTAGCACCGCAGTGATTGCCGTCGGCTGCAGGTCCATGGCACGCGCCTGTTCGGCGCTAACCCGGCCGGCGCCATGGGCCGGCACGCCATTTTGCCAGTCGACATGCAGCGCCTGCATGCCTGGTAGGCTGATATGCAGAGTGCGGTCGACCGGGGTGCCGGTGCGCTTGAGGATGCCGACCACGGTGAAGGGTTTATCGTCGTGCTTAACCAGGCTGATGGTCGCCACGCCATGGGCCAAGACTATCTGCTGGCCCAGTTGATAGTGCAGGACGTCGGCCACTTCGGCGCCGAGCGTCACCTCAAAAGGATCGCTGGCAAAACCTCGGCCTTGGGCCAGCTCAAGGGCCTGGTTACGGCCGTAATGGTAGTGCTCAAAATACGTCGGTGTGGTGCCTAGCACCCGGTAGCCGCGGTGTGAGTCGCCCAAGGACATCGGAATTGCCCACTTCACCTTGGGGTCGGCGGCGAAGTGCTCGAAACTGT
>JAURXE010000767.1 GCA_030654635.1 Pseudomonas sp. | reverse complement strand
AGCCATGGAATTGGTCTTCGAGGTGGTCAGCGCCCAGCAGTTTGTGCCGGGTTTGCTGACGACTAAAACCTTCAAACAAGCCGGTGGGGTGATTGGCCGGGCGGAGAATTGCGACTGGGTGATCCCCGATCGTAAGCGGGTGTTATCGGGCCAGCATGCCCAGGTTAATTACCGCGATGGCGCGTTCTTTTTGACCGACACCAGCAGCAACGGCATTCAGCTAAAAGACAGCGGCGCCAGCCTGCACAAAGGCCAGCCCCAGCGCATCGAACATGGCTGTGTGTATTGCCTGGGTGATTTCGAGATTCGCGCGCGACTGCTGCAGGACCCAGCTCTGTTCGAGGGCGATATCGGCCGGGCGCAATCCGCCGGCAGCATCATCCCCGACGATGCTTTTCTGGATCTCGACCCGCTGCTGGCCCTTGACCAGCAAGAGCGGGTCTACACTCAAGTTGACGATCTAACCGCGATCATTCGCCCCCAGCAGAGCGCGGCGCAACAACGCGACTACGCCCAGATCGACATGGAAAACTTACCCTTGCCAGAGTTGGTGCCGCCGGCACTACCATCAGTGCGCCCAGCGGCGCAGCCAGCCAAGGTGCGCTTGCCGCAGGATTTTTGGCAACAGTTTGGCGAGGCCCTGGGGGTGCCGCTGGATGATCTGGATGAGGATGCCCGCGAGGCCTTGGCCCTGAACGCCGCCAAGTTGCTCAAGCACAGCATCGATGGCTTGCAGCAAAGCCTGCGCACCCGCAGCGAGTTGAAAAACGAACTGCGCCTGGCCCTCACCAGCGTGCAAAGCAACGGCAATAACCCGCTGAAACACTGCGCCGACAGCAGCCTCGCGCTGACCGCGCTACTGCGCGGCGGCAAAGCCGGTCAGCTGCCGGCTGGGCAAGCGCTGAGCCGCAGCTTTCGCGACCTACAAGCGCACCAAGTGGCGCTGCTCGCCGCCAGCCGCGCCGCACTTAAAGGCATGTTTGAGCAGCTGTCGCCGGAGCAACTGCGCCTGCGCTTTGAACGTGATGGGCACAAGCCGTTGCTGGCCACCGCAGGCAGCCACTGGCGCGCGTATCGGCAATTACACAGTGCCCTGGCCCAGCACGATGACTGGAGCGAGCGGCTGTTCGCCCGCGACTTTGCCCACACGTATGAAGAACAGGTGCGGCTGATCGCCACCCTCAATACCGACCTTCAAGGATGATTAGCATGCTGCGTTTTTTACCCCTGGCCCTACTGAGCGCGCTGCTCGGTCTGAGTGGCTGTTCGTCACTGTCGCCCTATTCGGACACCACCAAGCTCGACCTGAGCTTGACCGGCAGCGAAAAACTCAACCCCGACATCAATGGCCGGCCCTCGCCTATAGTGCTGCGGCTGATCGAACTCAAGCACCCGGTGTCTTTCGAAAACGCTGACTTCTTCTCCCTCTATCAACGGCCCAAAGAAGCGCTGTCACCGGATCTGGTGACACTGGAAGAGTTGGAGTTGCGTCCCGGTGAGAGCCGTGAATTGAAACTCTCGGTACAGGATGGCAGCCGTTATGTCGGCGTGCTGGCGGCCTATCGGGACCTACCGGAATCCAGCTGGCGTTACGTGATTGCGCTGCAGCCGCAGGAACTCAACAAGGTCGAACTGAACCTCGATGCGCTGGGCATCAAAGCCGTCGATACCAGCAAGACCGAGGCCAAGCCATGAGCCTGCATAAAGTCGTCTGGCAAGAAGGCATGCTGCTGCGCCCACAACATTTTCAGCAAAACGACCGTTATTACGACTATCAACTCAAGGTTCGTAGCCAGTGCATGGACAGCTACGCCTGGGGCTTTTTCGAGCTGGAGATCGATAGGCAGTTCCTCAACATGGGCAAGTTGGTGGTCAGCAAAGCCAGCGGCGTGCTGCCCGATGGCACCCTGTTTGAGATCGGTGCCGAGCGCGAACCGCTGGCCCTGGATGTGCCGGCCAATACCGGCAACACCCCGGTGTACCTGGCCCTGGCCTTGGTCACCGGCAACCATATCGAGAGCCGCCGGCCGGATCAGCAAGACGTGCTGGCGCGCTACACCACCTACGAGCAAGAGGTGGCCGACTCCAATGCCGGCGACAGTGCCAGCAGCCAAGTCAGCTGCGGTCGTCCAGAGTTTCGCCTGCTGCTGGGCGAGCAACAGAGCGATCAGGCCTTCGTCAAACTCAAGCTCTGTGAAGTGTTGGACACCACCCCAGATGGCGTCATCAGTCTGGACCCGGAATTCATCCCCACCTACGTCAACTTTCAGGCCTCGGGCTATTTGCTCTCCTGCCTGAAAGAAGTCATCAGCATGCTCGGCCACCGTGGCGACATCCTCGCCGAACGGATGCGTGCCACCGGCAAGGTCGGCGGCGCCGAAGTGGGCGATTTTATGATGCTGCAGCTGATCAATCGCTTCGAGCCGGTGCTGCGCCATTA
>JAURXE010000760.1 GCA_030654635.1 Pseudomonas sp. | reverse complement strand
GGCCATGGCCTGGCGCAGCAGCGGCGCCAGCTTGAAGGCCCCAGGCTGGCAGCCAGCAAACAACTCAGAGCTGAGCACGGCAATACCGCTGTAGGTCAGACTCGGTTGCCCCGCCTGGGCATCAACCAGGCGGCCGTCGGCCAACAAACTGAAATCCCCTTGCGGGTGGTGGGCAGGATTATCCAGCAACACCAGGTGCGCCAAGCCAGGCAGCGACTGGCACAAATTAATGAAGGGATAGTCGGTAAAAATATCACCATTGACCAAGATAAAGGGCTCATCGCCGAGCAGCGGCAAGGCGCGCAGAATTCCGCCGCCGGTCTCCAGCGGCTCACCTTCCGGGGAGTACGCGATGCTCAGCCCGAAGCGCGCGCCATCGCCTAGATGTGCCTCGATCTGCGCGCCCAGCCAGGCGTGATTGATCACCACCTCGGTAACACCCGCCAACGCTAAGGCGCACAGGTGGTACTCGATCAAAGGCACGCCAGCCACTAGCACCAAGGGCTTGGGCGTGTGCAGGGTCAGCGGGCGCAAGCGCTCGCCTTTACCTGCGGCGAGAATCATCGCCTTCATGCGCTTGCATCCTCAGCAACCGGCAGGCTCGCCAGCAGTTCACGCAACTCGGCCAGCTGCGGCCGGCGGGCCAGCACCGCATCGATATAGGCAAAGAAGCGCGGCACGTCACCGAGGTATTTAGGCTTGCCGTCGCGGTAACAGATGCGCGCGAAAATCCCGATCACCTTCAGATGGCGCTGCACACCCATCAAATCGCTGGCGCACAAAAAATCCTCAAGCTCCGGCTGAACCGGAATCTGCGCATCCAGCGCCTGACGCCAATAGCCTTCCAGCCAATCACGCACTTGCGCCTCCGGCCAGCTCAAGAACGCATCCTTAAACAGGCAGGTGACGTCATAGGTGACCGGGCCGTAGACCGCATCCTGAAAATCCAGCACGCCAGGATTGGGGCTGCTGTCCATCAGATTGCGCGGCATAAAGTCGCGATGCACCAAGACCTGCGGCTGCGCCAAGGCGCTGTCGACCAATACCGTGCAGATGCGTTGCCAGGCGGCCAGCTGCTCGCCACTCAGGGTCAGTTTCAGGTGCTGGCGCAGGTACCAATCGGGAAACAGCTGCAGCTCGCGCTTCAATAACGCCGTGTCATACATCGGCAAACTATCGGTCAGTGGCAATTGCTGAAACTTCAGCAGCGCTTGCAGCGCATCGGCAAATAAAGCGTCGGCATTGCCTGGGTTAATCACCTCCAGATAGGTTTGCCGGCCCAAATCGGGCAGCAGCAAAAAGCCGCGTTCGAGGTCGGCCGCAAGGATCTGCGGCACATGCACACCAGCGCTAGCCAGCAGCCCGGCGACCTTTACAAAGGGTCGGCAGTCCTCTTGGGGCGGCGGCGCGTCCATCACTATCAAGGTGCGCCCGGCCCCCTCCCAGCGAAAATAACGGCGGAAACTGGCATCGCTGCTGGCCGCAGTCAGACTGGCCACAGGCACCGTGCCCCAGTCCTCGCGGGCAAACAGGGGTGGCAATTGCTGCTCAAGCCAGTGGCGGAGCAGTTCTAAACGTAGATCTTCAACAGGCATTGCAAGGGTCTCCGACGGCGCTAGCCGTTATGCGGGTCATGCTTTATTATCCAGCATCTTTTTCAACCCATCGAGAGGCATGCGGCCCCCGCAGCCCGATGGCGTGCAGGAAGCCCGGATAACAAGATGGCAGTAAAGTCCCCAGTATTCCGCAAAAAATTTCCCCTGTTAATGACTGGCAGCTTGCTGGTCGTACAGCCCTTGGTCTTGCAACCGGTGTTAGCCGGCGAGCAATTTGACTGCCAGGCCTCGGCCACCGGCGGTTGGGCCTGCGCGCCAAAAGCCAGCCAGGCGGTATTACCGCCACGGCCAGTGCACAGCGATACGGCGATTAGCGCCGTGGCTCCCGGCACTGCGGTTAGCGCCGAAGGCTCCGCGACCAGCGAGCAATCGACCGCCAAGCTGGTGACCGAGAGCAATGGCAAAGGCCTAAGCTCACGCAGCGCCGACTATAGCCATCTCGACTGGGTGCCGCGCGACAAGCTCACCGCCGCCCAGTTGGCTGAAACCGGCCCGTACTGCGCCGGCGCTTACGTTGAACCGTTGCGCCCAGGCATCAACGACGAAACACCACTCAACGACGCCCCCATGTTCGTCTCGGCCAAAGCCTCGCGCTATGAGCAAGAGCAACAGGTCGCCACCCTGGCCGGCAACGTGGTACTGCGCCAAGCCGGCCTGCAAATCGAAGCCGACGAAGCCAGTTTGCACCAGGCGGAAAACCGCGGCGAGCTGGTCGGTAACGTCCGCTTGCGCGACAAAGGCGCTCTGGTAGTTGGCGATCGCGCCGAACTGCAACTGGACAACGGCGAAGCGAAAATCGATAACGCCGAATACGTCCTGCATAAAGGTCATATCCGCGGCAGCGCTTTGCATGCCAAGCGTCAAGAAGACGCGGTGATCCGCCTGAAAGACGGCACCTATACCCGCTGCGAACCGGGCAGCAATGCTTGGCAGCTGAAGGGCAACAACGTCAAACTCGACCCCAACACCGGTTTCGGCAGCGCCACCAACGCCACCTTGCGGATCAAAGACATACCGGTGTTCTACACCCCGTATATCTACTTCCCCATCGACGATCGCCGCCAGTCAGGCTTCCTCGCGCCGAGCATCAGCTCGTCCAGCGATAACGGCATGACTCTGCTAACGCCGTACTACTTCAACCTGGCGCCCAACTACGACGCCACGCTCTATCCGACCTATATGGCCGATCGCGGCTTGCTGATGGAAGGCGAAGGTCGCTACCTGACCAAGAGCAGCGAAGGCCAGGTGGGCGCCGCCTACCTTAACGATGAAAACGACGACCGCAAGCTGCAGTCCGAGTACGAAAAACAACGTTGGCTGTACAGCTG
>JAURXE010000755.1 GCA_030654635.1 Pseudomonas sp. | reverse complement strand
AGGTCTGCGCCAAGACATGGAGCAGGAGACCTGGGCGCCGATGCAAAATTTCGGCATCGAACGCATGGTCAACCGTGTGCCGGGCTGCGTCGAACAGGTAATTATCAACGGCAAACTGGCGGTCGAAGACCAACAAGTAGTGGCGGCGTTGGGCCAGGAGCGCGGCTTCGGTACCTTCCTGCCAGCGCGCTAACACGCCGCCAACCGATGGATGCCATAACGCTCGCAGCGGTTGTGGCACTCCCAGATCAAACTGGGCGGCCAGCGCCGAATATACCGCTGGCCGCGCAGCCTCGAATCAGGTTCAAACATGCAAACCAACACCGTTTATATCACCGGCGCCGGCAGCGGCATCGGTCTGTGGTTCGTCCGCCACTACCTGGCTGCCGGCCAGCGCGTGGTCGCCATCAACCGCAGCTTCAAAGCTGAACTGCTGCAGGAACTGGCGCCTTACGCCGAGCGTTTTAGCCACTACCTGTGCGACGTCAGTGACGAAGCCCGCGTGCAACAGGTCATGGACCAGGTCCTGGCCAAACATGGCCGCCCGGACCTGGTGATTCACAGCGCCGGCATCCAGATTGGTGGCCCGTTTGAGAGCATCAGCGCAGCGGACTTTGATCAGGTGCTACGGATCAACCTCAGCGGCTCACGGCATGTGGCCGCAGCGCTGCTGCCGCAGATGCACAGCGGCAGCCAACTGGTGATGATCGCCTCGATGGCCGGCCTGGTGCCGACCTATGGCTACGCCGCCTATAACGCCTCGAAATACGGACTGGTCGGGCTGGCGGGCGCGCTGTACCTGGAGTACCTGCCGCGCGGCATTCTGGTCAGCACCGTCTGCCCGCCTGAGGTGGATACACCGATGGTCGAGCTGGAGGCGCAAACCATGCACCCCGCCACCCGCGCGATGAAGGCCATGGCGCCGACCCTGACGCTCGATCAGGCCGGCAGCGAGATGCTCAGCCAAATCGCCCGCCGCCAGCGTCTGATTGTGCTGGGACGCTCGACGCGGCGGACCTACAGGCTGTACCGCTGGTTCCCGGAGCTGGTGCTGTGGGTGGTTAACCACAAAATCCGCCGGGTGCTGGCCAAGCTGCGCCAGTAAGCGGGCCTTGGCAGGACGACGAGTTTATCGTTAGAGTCTTGCCCATTCGCCAGTACCGGCGAGCCGCCGCAAGGATCGCCATGCCCACCCTCAACCGCAGTGATGCCCAGCAACGCGCCGACGATATCGGCGTGTTCAACCGTGAACTCGCCCGCCTCGAAACCGAGCAGGTAGTGCAGCTCAGCGAAGCCCAACGCAGCCACCTGCACAGCCATCAGCAGGCTTTGCTGGGGCAGTATCGCGCCGCCTTCGATATCGACCACAACAGCCAGGCGCGGCAGTTATCGCTGGGCATGCGCATCGCCTCGTTCCTCGGTGCGCTGGCGTTGGCGGCCAGTGTGTTTTTTCTGTTCTATCAATTCTGGGGGCTGTTTGGCGAAGTGGCCCAGGTGGCGATTCTGCTCAGCGCCAGCCTGCTGTCGTTCGGCTTGACCCTGGCGGTGCAGCGCCGCGACAGCTCCGGTTACTTCAGTAAATTGGCGGCCTTGGTGGCCTTTGCTTGCTTTGTGCTGAACATCGGCATGCTCGGGCAAATTTTCAATATCACCCCGTCCGACAAGGCCCTGCTGCCCTGGGCGGCCTATGCCCTGTTGCTGGCCTATGCCTGTGAGGCGCGGCTGTTGCTGGCCGCTGGGATTGTTTGCCTGTTGGCATTTATCGCCGCACGGGTCGGCACCTGGGGCGGGACTTACTGGCTGGGCTTTGGTGAGCGACCGGAGAATTTCTTGCCGGCGGCCCTGCTGATTTTTGCCGTACCGCTGCTGATCCCACAGCGGCGTTTCGACGGATTCGCCATGACCTATCGAGTGTTCGGCTTGCTGGCGTTGTTTCTGCCGATGCTGGTGCTGGCCAACTGGGGCGACGGCAGTTATCTGGACTACCCGGCCAGCCGCATTGAGGCGAGTTATCAGCTGCTCGGGTTTATCGTGGCGGCGGCGGTGATCTGGCTCGGCCTGCGGCGCGACTGGTCGGACGTGGTGAATACCGGGCTGACCTTCTTCGTCATCTTCCTCTACACCAAGCTGTTCGACTGGTGGTGGGAGAGCATGCCCAAGTACCTGTTCTTCCTGGTACTGGGCCTGAGCGCGGTATTGATTTTGCTGATTCTGCGCCGCCTGCGCAGCGCCAATGGCTTGCTGGGGAGGACCGCGCAATGAACTGGAGCCATCGCCACAACCTGCTGACAGGCCTGGGCCTGATTCTATTAGTGAATGCCATCGCCCTGGCCGGTGTGGCCTGGAACCGTAGCGAGCCGGTCGACAGCCGCCTGCAGCTGTCCGAGCGCGAGCTGGACAATAGCTATGAATACTGGCGCAAGGAAAACAGCGGCATCGGCTTGCGCCTCGATTACCGCTGGCCCGATATCCGCACGAGCGATGTCAACGGCTACAGTGCTGCCGACGGCAACCGACTGAACCCCGCCAAGATGCGTGAATTGGGTTTCAGTGTGCCGACTGAGTTGAACGAGGAGTCGATGCGCCGTTATCGCCGCCAACTTGACCGCGACGGCTTGCTGGTGCTCGAATTCAATGGCCCGCTGTATCAACAGCAACTGCAACGGGCACAAGAGCAGCTGACTAAAAGCAGCGCCGACCTGACTGCCCTGCCAAGCAACAAAGACCTGCAGGAAACCTATCAAGATGCCCGCGCCGATCTGCAGCGCGAGCAAACCAGCGCCAGCCGCTTGTTTATCATCGATGCCGGAACCGATCAGGCAAGCCTGCGGGCCAAGTACCCAGACCGCCAGCGCTACGCAATTGTGGGTGGCCAAATCAGCGCCTGGAGCTGGCACGATGACGACCACTGGCAACTGGGTGGCTCAGCGCAGCTTCCAGTGGCCAACAACATCAACCTGCCGCAGCGCTGGCATCAGCTGTTCGACAACCTGCCGGTGCGCAAGGGTGATGCCGAGTTTCCGCACTCCGGTGGCGAGAAGCTGTTTAACGCCGAACTGGCCTTCGGCCAAAGGCTGGAGCCCTGGGTGGTGCAGTTTCAGGCTGGGCAGCCTTGAACGCTGCGAGTACCAGCAACGTTAAAGCTCGTACAAAAACGCATCATCGAGCTGATCGGGGGCGCTGATGGTGCTGTCCAGGTCCTTGATCAGGCCGTTTTCCAAACCGTAAATCCAGCCATACACGGTGATGTCCTGACCGCGCATCCAAGCGTTCTGCACGATGGTGGTGTGGCAGACGTTGCGCACCTGGCGCTGCACATTGAGTTCGCACAGCCGATTGACCCGCTGCTCGTCATCCATGCCGACAAACTGCGCCAGGTTCTGATGGTGCAGCGCCTTGATCGCCCTTAGCCAGTTGTCGATCAGCCCCAGTGCCTGATGGCTGATGGCCGCACGCACGCCGCCGCAACCGTAATGCCCGCAGACGATGATGTGTTTGACCTGCAGCACATCCACCGCGTACTGCAGCACCGAGAGCAGGTTCATGTCGGTGGCCACCACCATATTGCCGACGTTGCGATGCACGAACAGCTCGCCCGGCATCAGCCCGACCACTTCATTGGCCGGCACCCGGCTGTCCGAGCAGCC
>JAURXE010000750.1 GCA_030654635.1 Pseudomonas sp. | reverse complement strand
ACTCGGACAAGCGCAGCATGCGTTCCTTGTTCACCGCATAACGGCTGGTGGTGCAGTTGCGCAGCATTTGTGCCATCCACAGGTACTGGTCGATGTCGCCAGTGGCCTTGATCGCCAGCGGCGCATGCTTTTGCAGCAGCCACTTGATGGCTTTCAGCGGCACGCCGGGCGCGGCCCAGGGCGAGGCATAGCCGGGTGAGACTTGCCCTGCGTTGGCAAAGCTGGTCTCCAGCGCCGGGCCGTCCTGGCGATCGACCACCACCACTTCAAAGCCGGCTCGCGCCAGATAATAAGCACTGGCGGTACCAATCACACCGCTACCAAGCACCATGACACGCATGTTCGTCTCCATTGCTGCGGCGCGGCCGCAGGCGTTTGTTATTCTGAGCGTAGATGCTGCTCAGTATAAAAAGCCTCAAGCAGTGAAACTCACTGTTTAAACAGCTATATTCGAGGGGAAATCTCGGTAATCACCCAGTTCACGGAGGCAGATTCCCCATGCGCACCCAACACCAGAGCCGTCGCGAGCTGGACAAGATAGACCGGAATATTTTACGAGAGCTGCAAGCCGACGGCCGCCTCAGCTTTACCGACCTCGGCGAACGGGTCGGCCTGTCCACCACACCCTGCACCGAGCGGGTCCGGCGACTGGAGCGCGATGGCTTTATCCTGGGCTACTTCGCCCGGCTCAACCCGCAACAGCTGAAGGCCAACTTGCTGGTGTTTGTCGAAATCAGCCTGGATTACAAATCCGGCGACACCTTCGAAGAGTTCCGCCGCGCGGTGCTGAAGTTGCCCCACGTACTGGAATGCCACCTGGTCAGCGGAGACTTCGACTATCTGGTCAAGGCGCGCATCAACGAAATGGCCTCCTACCGCAAGTTGCTCGGCGACATCCTGCTGAAACTGCCCCACGTGCGTGAGTCGAAGAGCTATATCGTCATGGAAGAAGTGAAGGAAAGCCTGACTCTGCCGATTGCGGAATAACCCGGGCAACACCGGACAGAGCTAAACGAAAGCGATCAATGAACGACGAATTACAGGTCATAGAACTGCAACTGGGTGACGGCAAAAAAGTGGTCAAAGGCGCCCTGATCAGCACCCAATACTGCGGCACCCTGGAGCACGGCAGCGTGTTCGACTCCTCCTACGCGCGCGGCAAGCCCTTCCAATGCGTGATCAGCACCGGCGCGTGATTCAAGGGCTGGGGTCAGGGCCTGCTGAGCATGCGCGTCGGCAGCAAACGCCAACTGCCGGTTCCGGCGCACCTGGCCTATGGCGAGCGGCAAATGGGCGAGCACATCAAACCCCATTCAAACCTGATCTTCGAAATCGAACTGCTGGAAGTGCTGACCCGCGATGATTGATGACAATTAAGCAAGGCGGGAAAACTGCGTGATTTACGTCGCGCGATTTGCGCTGAAATTATTGTGGAGCGATTAAAACTTAGCTTTGCGCAGTTGCGCCAACTGCTGCCGATACGGACCGAGCAGGTACTCCGGTAACCAGCGCTCATAAGCGCTCTGGAATACCGCGAATGACTCTCGGCGGGTGACTAACTTAGACACATCGGCAAACACCGCATCAGTCACCGAGCCCTTGGTGCAACTCAAACGTCCTTCTAGCAATTTATCGCTGCCATCAATCTGATAAAACAACAGTTTAATATTCGGCGCCGCATAAAAAACCGCCTCACTTGGATAACCAAACATATAGTCAAAACGCTTATGGCCAAGCATATTGATTAATATTTTGCTGGATTCATCCTGATAGGCCTTATGGACATTCTGTGCATCACCCGCCAACGCTGGAGCAAGCATTGCATCGATTAACGGCCCATAACTCCGATCACCGGCGAGACCAATAATAAATTTTTCATCCGCCAGTAATTTATCTAACTTTATCCGGCCAGTCGCAGTAATAAACTCGGCGAATCTGGCTTTATCGTCCGCACGAACCACCAGCCCAAGCGGCAACAAGTAGCCATAGGGCTCAGTGAAGCGTAAAAACTGAGCTCTTTGCGGCGTATAAAAAGCACTGATCAGGCAATAGGGGCCACCCACCTGCGCCGTATGCATGGCGCGAGCCCAGGGCACGGTTTTCTCGCTAAATTCGTGCTGCGGCAAAGAGTCCTTGAGAAACGTATACATGGCATCAATATAACCCTGGTGCGCATACTCACCCTGGCTCATCGACATCGGCGGGAAATCGGCGCCCAGCCAAACAACTTCTTCAGCGCTAACCCAGGATGAAAACCACGCCAGACCTATATATAGCCAGCGGCACATTTTCATTATCTATCCTCGGCATATAAACAGCCCATATTCAGTTTAGTCCGCAATTATAATTCTCCATGCCAGAATCCAACCTCCCAGACTAAAGGGCCGGCATGGATGAGCATGTCGTCGCCCTACACCAACACCTGTCGCGTGGTGGCGATGTAGTGATGGATCTGCCGCTCGATCTGCGGCTCAATCATCTGTTCCGGGCGGCGGCCGTTCGGGCAGGGCATGCGGGGGGTAGTGCCGAATAGGCGGCAGATCAGCGGGCGTTCGCCGTAGACTTCGCAGCCGCTGGGACCTAGGTGCACGCAGTTGAGTTCATTTAATGCAGCCTCATGCTCGGCGTCGGTTTTCACCGGCAGCCGCGACATTTCTTCCGAGGAGGTAGTGACCGGCCCGCAGCAATCGTGACAACCGGGCACACATTCGAACGATGGAATGCGCTCACGCAGGCGCGCGATGATTTGTCGATTGCAGCTCACTAAGGCCCAGCTCCTGTGCAGTGCGCCGGCATAAAAGGCGGCGTAATAGGCGCCCAGTTTAACCCAGCCGAGACGCGCAGCGGATGAGTCCCGACCAAGCAGTTTTGCCTGACAGGCAAAAAGCTTTTGCCTCAGGCGGTCTTGGTCACTCGCCGATGGCCGCCTATGCTGCGCTAAGAGTCTGTCCGGCCTGAACGCCCCCTAGCGGGAAAGCTTGGGACTGAGCGCGTTGTTTCGTTTACTAGCGGCAAATAGTCATTGGCTTTCAGCAGATTGCGCGAACTAACGCCCCAGTACCCAGCCTTTCACCATAGGGCTGCGTCACGTCCGACAGACTCCCATTATTCTTCTAATAAAAGCAGGATCACCGCCATGCCCGCCTCCCCTCGCCAGCCTGTGCACAGCCCGCAGCACGCCGCCTCTTACTACGCCGCCAGCATCAAGCAAGCGCACGGCTACCCGACGCTGCAGGGCGAGACGCAGGCCGATGTGTGTATTGTCGGCGGCGGTTTTTCCGGGCTGAACACCGCGATTGAGCTGGCCGAACGTGGCCTCTCGGTGGTGCTGCTGGAGGCGCACAAGATCGGCTGGGGCGCCAGCGGGCGCAACGGCGGCCAGCTGATTCGCGGCGTTGGCCATGGCTTGGAGCAATTTGAAAACCTGGTTGGCCGCGACGGCGTGCGCGAGTTCAAGTTGATGGGCCTGGAGGCGGTGGAAATCGTCCGCCGCCGGGTGGCCAAGTACGCCATCGACTGCGACCTGACTTGGGGCTACTGCGACCTGGCGAATAAACCCAGCGATTACGCCGGCTTTGCCGAAGACGCCGCAGAGTTGCGCAGCCTCGGTTACCAGCACGAACTGCGCATGGTCGCCCCCGATCAGATGCGCAGCGTGGTCGGCTCCGACCGTTATGTCGGTGGCATGATCGACATGGGCTCGGGCCATTTGCACCCACTCAACCTGGCGCTCGGCGAAGCGGCCGCCGCTGCCAGTTTGGGTGTGCGCCTATTTGAAGACTCAGCAGTGACACGCATCGATTACGGCTCAGAGGTTTGCGTGCACACGGCCCAGGGTCGGGTACGGGCGAAGACCCTGGTGCTGGCCTGCAACGCCTATCTCAACGACCTCAACCCGAACATCGGCGGCAAGGTGCTGGCGGCCGGCAGCTATGTGATAGCCACCGAACCCTTGGCGCCGGAACTGGCCGCCAGTTTGATCCCGCAAAACATGGCGCTCTGCGACCAGCGCGTGACGGTGGATTACTATCGCTTGTCGGCCGACCGCCGCCTGCTGTTCGGTGGTGCCTGCCATTACTCGGGCCGCGACCCGGCGGACATCGCCGCCTATATGCGACCGAAGATGCTGCAGGTGTTTCCGCAACTGGCCAACGTCAAGATCGACTACCAATGGGGCGGCATGATCGGCATCGGCGCCAATCGCCTGCCGCAGATCGGCCGACTGAAGGACCAGCCCAATGTGTTCTACGCCCAGGCCTACGCCGGCCACGGCCTGAACGCCACCCACCTGGCCGGCAAGCTGCTCGGCGAAGCCATCTGCCAACAACAGAGCCGCGGCTTTGAGCTGTTTGCGCAGGTGCCGCACATGACCTTCCCCGGCGGCAAACACCTGCGCTCACCGCTGCTGGCCCTGGGCATGCTGTGGTATCGGGCCAAGGATGCGATTGGTCTGCATTGAGATGCGGCGCGGTTAAGGTAAACCGCGCGCTCCTACAATTAACTCTCCCCTAAGACCGCCGCCGCCACAAACGGCGGCCGGCGCCAGACCAGCAGCACAAACAGCGTCGCCCCCAATGCCATCAACAGTGGCAAGGCGTGGCCGGTTAGCCACTGGCTGGCGGCGCCGGTCAGCAGCGGCCCGAACAAACAACCCAGCCCCCACAACTGCGCGACATGGGCATTGGCGCGCACCAGCGCATCGTCGCGAAAGTTCTCGCCGATCATGATCAGCGCCAGGGTAAACAGCCCGCCGGCACTGGCACCAAACACCACCAACAGCGGCCACAACGCTTGCCCATGCAGCAGCGGCGGGATGGCCAGACTAGACAGTGCCAGCACCGCGCCACAGCCGGCAAACAACCAGGTGCGCGACACCCGGTCGGCCAACCAACCAATCG
>JAURXE010000745.1 GCA_030654635.1 Pseudomonas sp. | reverse complement strand
ATCGACAACGCCCAGGCTTTCACCCACCTGCGTTTTAATATCTACCCGGATGGCGGCGTGGCCCGCTTGCGGGTGCACGGCGTGCCGTTTCGCGACTGGAGCAACGTCGGCGACAACGAGCAGCTCGACCTGGCCAGCGCCCTGAATGGCGGCCGCGCACTCGCCTGCTCCGATGAACACTTCGGCCGCATGAGCAACATCCTCAACCCAGGCCGTGGCATCAACATGGGTGACGGCTGGGAAACTGCGCGGCGCCGCACCCCGGGCAACGACTGGGTGATTGTCGCCCTCGGCCATCCGGGCGAGATCGAACGCATCGTCGTCGACACCCTGCACTTTAAAGGCAACTACCCGGACAGCTGCTCGATCCAGGCGGCTTTCGTCAAAGGCGGCACCGACAACCAGATCGAAACCCAGAGCCTGTTCTGGCGCGAACTGCTGCCGGCGCAAAAACTCTCGATGCACGCTGAGCATGAATACAGCGAGCAGATTAAGGCGCTGGGGCCGATCACCCACATCCGCGTCAATGTGTTCCCGGACGGTGGCATCAGCCGGCTGCGGTTGTTCGGCAAAGTGGCCAAGTAAGTTTCGCCGGCCCCGCGTGTTTCTGACGCGCCGGGCATTCAAGCAACCCTGAATAAGCAGAACCCACATGCGCACATTGCAGATAGAACCGCTGACCAAAGAAGCCTTTGCCCCTTTCGGTGACGTAATCGAAACCGAGGGCAGCGCGCATTTTATGATCAACAACGGTTCCACCCGCCGCTATCACAAATTGGCCACAGTCGAAACGGCGCAGCCGGACGACCAGGCCATCATCAGCATTTTCAGCGCCGAAGCGCTGGATATGCCGTTGACCGTACGCATGTTGGAGCGTCATCCGCTGGGCAGCCAGGCCTTTATTCCGCTGCTCGGCAACCCCTTTCTGATTGTGGTCGCGCCGGTTGGCGATGCTCCGCAGTCGGAATTAGTCCGGGTCTTCCGTAGTAACGGCAGGCAGGGCGTTAATTACCATCGCGGCGTCTGGCACCACCCGGTGCTGACGATCGAAAAGCGGGATGACTTCCTGGTGGTTGATCGCAGTGGTTCTGGCAACAACTGCGATGAGCATTTTTTTAACGAGGATGAACAGCTTCTCCTCACCCACCAATAAGAGAAGGCCTAAAGCCCTTAACCCGGCGCTAGGTGTAAGAGGTAATAACTGTGGAAGCACATCTGTTGGAATGGCTAAACCTGAGCATTCGCTGGGTTCATATGATCACCGGCGTGGCCTGGATTGGCGCCTCGTTTTATTTCGTCTGGCTGGAAAACAACCTTAACCGGGTTAACCCGCGCGATGGGTTGGCCGGCGACTTATGGGCAATCCACGGTGGCGGTATCTACCACCTGGAAAAATACAAACTGGCCCCGCCAACCATGCCGGACAACCTGCACTGGTTTAAATGGGAAGCCTATTTCACCTGGCTGTCCGGTGTTGCGCTGTTGATGGTGGTCTTCTACCTCAACCCAACCCTGTACCTGATCGCACCGGGTAGCGACATGGCACCGGCCATGGCGATTGCCATCGGTATCGGCTCGCTGATCGCCGGCTATGTGGCCTATCACTTTCTCTGTGACTCGGCCCTGGGCAAACGCCCGGCACTGCTCGGCGCGGTGCTGTTTATTCTGCTGATCGCCGCAGCCTATGGCTTTAGCACCATCTTCAGTGGCCGTGCGGCCTACCTGCATGTGGGCGCCATTATCGGCACCATCATGGTCGGCAACGTGTTCTTCACCATCATGCCGGCGCAACGCGCACTGGTTAAGGCGATTGAAGAAAACCGCAGCCCCGACCCAGCCCTGCCGGCCAAAGGTTTGCTGCGTTCACGGCACAACAACTACTTCACCCTGCCGGTGCTGTTCATCATGATCAGCAACCACTTCCCGAGCACCTATGGCAGCCAATACAACTGGCTGATTCTGGCCGGGATTGCAGTAATGGCCGTGCTGGTTCGGCACTACTTCAACACCCGCCACAACAGCAACAAGTTCGCTTGGACCATCCCGGTTGCTGCCTTAGGGATGATCTGCCTGGCCTTCGTCACCGGCCCGCGCAGCACACCGGTGGCTGCTGTGGCGGTGGCCAGCTCGAATGCCGAAACCTTTAGCCAGGTGCACAAGATCATTCAGGAACGCTGCAGCAGCTGTCATGCCGCCAAGCCAACCAGCCCAATGTTCAGCGCCGCGCCTGCCGGGGTGATGTTTGACAGCGCCGAGCAGATCAGCCTGCTGGCCCCACGCATTCAAGCCCAGGCAGTGGCCACGCAAACCATGCCGTTAGGCAACCTGACGCAGATGACCCAAGCCGAACGCGACCTGATCGGCGCCTGGATCAGCCAAGGCGCCAAGCTCAACTAAGGCCACTCAGTCGCGGCGTCGGTTGGCCATAACGGCGCAGCCGACGTCCGCCCAGAACTTCACCCTGTAGCTGCTTTACCCATAACAACAATGACGGAGATACCCATGAAGCGTACTTTTCCACTGCTTGTGCTCGCCTGCTGTTTACCCCTTGCCAGCCAGGTAATGGCCGGTGACTTGCTGAAGTTTCAAGACAACAGCATCAGCTACCTGAACGGCAGCAACTTCAACCAGATGAACTTTGACGAAGAAGAACAGCGCTCGCAAAGCACCTACACCTTCGAGCACGCCAGCGGCTGGAACTGGGGCGATATCTTTGCCTTCTACGACTACATCGATGCCGACAACTTGCAGTACAGCGGCAGCTTTGAGCAGGGCAACTTTAAACAAAGTGAGAAAGACAACTTCTACTACATGGAAATCTCGCCACGGGTCAGCGGCAGCTGGCTGACCGGCCAGAGCCTGGCGTTTGGCCCGGTTAAAGATGTGCTGGC